>CBDBEK010000008.1:0-2886 GCA_965204345.1 Candidatus Nitrosopumilus sp. | reverse complement strand
AACTACGTATTTGTAAATTTCCTTCAGACTCTTTTTTTCATTTGATTCAAAAATCTCATCTATTGCACGCCCTATGGTATTTTGTTTTTTCTTCTTCATAGCGGCAGAACCTCCTTGGGCGAAAACTTGAACTGTAGCATCTGTGCTGTCTGGCCACCTCCATTGCCCCCCTTTCTCTGAACCGTTATTTTGCCCAGTTTTAGATTGCCTCTTTTTGTAATTTTTGTTAATCCCCCATAATGATTGATTACATTTTCTATCTTGGTTATTGCCGAATGTTTTATCCTATTTCCTTTCTTCTTGACCACAAGCATGTAATCTGCCTTTGGCTCTGTATTTCCTCTTAACACATCATGAATGATTCTAGACTTGTTCTTGCCAAAGAAATTCAGGATTTTCTTCTGTTCATCAAGTGTCAATTCCGTAAGAAAATAGCGTCTCTGATCTTTTACTTGTGGAATTGGATTCTCATCCATTGGCCTGTATCCATCTTGTCCACAGTATTTTTTTAAAATGACAGTCACATCTTTTGGAATACTCCACATTTTTTGATATGTGTCTACCTTTCGCTTGTCTACCTGGTTAAAACTGATAGTGAATTTTTTTATGGATATTCCTATCTGATTGCCTTTATTGACTGTTAGAAGAGCATCTGCCTTTCCATTCATGCCCAGTGAACGTGTAGTGTCTACTTTGACAGTCTTTATTTTGGAGTATCCTATTACAGAAAGCCATTTCTTTGCAATTATACTGTTACTCCAATTCCGAAACTCGTCTACAACTTGATCTTCGGTTACAAAACCACTTTTGGCAGTTTCAGACATAATTCATCAGATTGGTTTGTGGTACATTATAGTTTATGGCAATTATTTCCCTGCTTTTATCTTTCTGTGTAAAATACTGTAATGACCTGTTCAACGTGATTTTAAATACCCTATACATTGAAGACAGTCTCAGATAATCTGGATGATTTTGTTCTGAAATCATCACCTTGTTTGATTTTTGGATGTTTTTGACAAATTTCATAAAATCATCTAGTTCTACTACGGCATTATAATGACCGTTGGTGTTGTTCATGTATGGTGGGTCAAGATACACAAAGCCGTTGCGGACATCCGCATAACTTGTAAAATCTTTTTTTGTTATTTTGAGATGTTTTATTGTATTGCTTAGAAATCGTATTGTCTCCCTCTTTATTTGGGGACAGTTTGCGTTTTTTCTCATTGGACAGTTAAACTTGTTTTTTGAATTGAATCTAATTTTTCCAGAAAAGGCATTTTTGGCAAGATAGAAAAACCTGCCAGCTCCCAGTGACCCGTCCTCCAAATCCAAATTCCTTACATGCAGATAATAATCAGGGCTTGATTTTTTGTAATGTCGTTGGTACTGGTCAAAAAGATCATCGGGGTTTTTTCTTAGGGATTTTATAAAGTTTATAATTACTGGATTATGATCATTATACACGATATTTTTTGAACCAAATCTGTTGCAGGCATAAAATGTAAATCCACATCCGCCCCCAAAAACATCATAAATTTTTTTCGCCATAATTATCAGGAATCAACGAATCAAAGATATGTGCAAATCCTGATTTGCATCCCACATACGGAATTATCTTTAGGGGTGCTTTGTGCTGTTTTCCAACATCAAAACGTTGCGACATCCACATACCCCCCAATTTTGCACTTTTTACGTCTTTAATCAAAAGATCGATCACTCTCTTACTAGTTCCAAAACAATCTGTCCTGTCTTGACATCCAGTGTCCATTTTATCCTGTGATCAGTAGTAATGTCTAACATCTCTGCAATGTCCTTGGGAATTGTACAGCGTACCGTCTGATTCTTGTTTGCAATTACAACGTTTGAGTATTTTATCAGATTCTTCATGCCTATCTCTATGACATGTTATATTTATGCCCATATTTAAGGGCATAACTTATATAGGCATTAATATGCCTATAATGTATGAATCAGAGAGAGATTAGAGGCAAGGCAATTGCAGAAAAACAGGATCAGATTAGACGACTAAATGAAATTCATTATGAGGTTAACAGTCAGTCAAGAAGAATAACACATGACGTTGTTGGCACTGAATTGGGGTGGTCTTGCAGTTGTGAGGATCACAGGTTTAGAAAGATTTGTTGTAAACACATTCATGCAGTAGAGATATCACTCAAGCTAAGAAAAGAAGTAAGAAAATCTGTGGTGTTAGATGAAGTCAATGTAAACTGTTGCCAATACTGCAACTCTGAAAACATAACGAAAGCAGGCATACGACAAAACAAAACCCATTCAATACAGATGTTTAGATGTAAGGACTGCAAGAAGAAATTCTCTATCAATTTGGGCTTTGAAAAAATGCACGCCTCACCTCAAGTCATTACTTCTGCAATGCAGCTATACTTTACAGGCGAATCTTTGAGAGGTGTCCAGAAATTCCTAAAGCTTCAGGGTGTCAATATAAGTCATGTTGCCATTTACAAATGGATTAAGAAATATACCAAGTTAATGGACAGTTATCTGAAAACCATAACCCCACAGGTTGGTGAAAAATGGCATGCAGACGAGGTATGGATAAAAATTAATGGTGACAAAAAATATCTGTTTGCCATGATGGATCATGAGACACGATTCTGGATTGCCCAAGAGGTAGCAGATAGTAAATTTCAACATAATGTAAATGATCTCCTAAAGATGGGAAAACAGGTAGCCAAAAAGACACCTTCTGTTTTTGTAACAGACGGATTGCCATCTTACAGTAAGGCCTTTGAACAGGAATACTCTCAAAAGAACTTTCTGCACAAACCAGCCAAGCATATCAGGGACATCCACATCAGGAGCCAAGTTTCAAACAACAATATCCAAGAGAGATTAAATGGTGAGTTT
>CBDBEK010000007.1:0-9215 GCA_965204345.1 Candidatus Nitrosopumilus sp. | reverse complement strand
GAGTCAATATCAGTAGGTTCTGTTGTCTTTTCTGCCAGTCTCTAGTAAATCATCTTGATAAATTTCTTGAATATCGGGATTAATCCTATTACAAGATATAATCTACTGATCCATTTGAAGCTCGTATAGTGATAAATTCCTCAAGAAAATGTTCTCTTTTTCCAAAACTCATTCCAAAAACTAAGAAAATTTTAGTGTCTTTATCCTCAAGTAGAATTTTGGTTACACCAATTTTATTTACTCCACCATAAAATGTTAGGCTGTCAAAATCTAACTCCAGTGGTTTGAGATATAATCAAATGCCTCTTCTACATCATATGGCTGACAAGTATTGTTGTGTCTAACATAGAATTTTTTATCATTTTTAATTTTGATGTAAACTGGGCTAGGAGATGGAGATATAATTCCAAGGCAAATTTCTTTATCATCTATTTGATGAAAACTCCAATCTAGGCATGAATTTGCGTTTTTTCCGAGAGCTTTATTAACTAAATTAGTAATATGTTCTTGAAAATCACCTGAATTCTTTTTCTTAAAAGTTTGATAATCTCGCTCTAATCCAAGTGGTACTCCATGATCATCAACTCCAATCAAAATTTTTCCGCCTTCTTTATTCATAAAACTTGCTAGTTCTTTCATTGCAACCTCTTCTAGAGCAGAATTTACTTGATTGGTTTTGATATCCCAACGTAATGTTTGCTTATATTCGATATTTTGATCCTCACCTTTTAGTAATTCCTTAATATCAAAGGATGTTTCATCAATTTCAGGCAAGACTAATTTTTTAAATTCTTCACGAATTGTTTTCTCACGTTCTTTGATAAAACCATGAAAATCATCATTAATTAGACATTCAAATGCACTAGGAGAAATCAAATGAGTGGATAAACGATTTTGTAGTTCAGTTTTATCAATACTTTGGTCTTTCATTATTTCAGATAGATATTCAGAAGGCTTTCTATTTGAAAAGAACTGATTTGTTTTATCAAAAATTAATGTTCTATTTAGAACAGAATCAATTTCATCACCCGCATTGAATTGTTTTGATTTTGAACGAGGGAAAATATGATGATCTGCTAATTTGCTATATTGTGGAGGATCTCCACGAATAAAATCAAGTGCTCCTTTTTTTGCTACAATACACATTATTGCTTTGTATAATGCACTGTTACTTTTCTGAGTGTTGAAATCATCTCTTTCTTCTATATCAAATGGATCAGTGATATGTCCATCAAACCATTTCTTCATGATTTTAAAATCTGATTCTACAGTGGATTCAGTAGAGCCTAAATATTTATCTCCCAAAATATTATTCCAATACCAAAATCGAATTTTGTTAATACAAGAAATCCTGTTTGGTTTGTTATCAATTTCTTTAAGAAGTGTGGCAATTGTCGGAACCATTATTGCATATGGAATAAAATCATAGGTTACAGCACCAAATCCTTCTACGCCTGTAGAAGTAATTCGAGTGATTGCTTCTTCAACATAATCTGACATTTCAGTCCAATCTTTCAAAAATACATCAGAATCAAATTTACCAGAAACTTTGTACAGTTCATCTAGGTTCAATACTGTTTTTCTTCGTAGAAAACCTGATTTAGACAGAGCTAAGGCTTGAATAATGTATAAAGGAATTTTTTCATTTTTGTATTCATCAAACCATTTTCTGATATTTTCATGACTTTCTTTGATATTTTCCCATTCATTTCTCAACACAATATCATAAATAATGAATCGGGCATTAAGAAGATCAAATACACCTAGAGGAGTTCCCTTACTGTTGAGCCTCTCAAATATTGTAGCCACATTATCCAAAAGCAAACTTTCAGGCAGTTTCACTATAGGGATTTCGTAGGAAGTCCATACATTATCAAAAATATCTTGTAGTTTTTTATGATATTTTTTGGCATCTTCATCATTATATTCTTCATTTGTTTTCAAATAATTATAGAATCCAAATAACCAATCAGAATAATCTCTATTTTGGAATTTTGTCAATGGAAAAATTTTCTTTTGGTATTGAATTTGAATATCATTTAGATTCTTTGTTTCAATTTTTCTTGAACTTTCTGAATCAACAATTTCAGATGAATTTCTGGAATTATCTAATAAAGCATTGATATTAAAGAAAAACTCGTAGGGTCTTTCAGTGTTTGGTAAATTTTCTCGGGGAGCTTTTACTGCATAGTATATTGCAGTTATTCTTTGTTGACCATCTAAAATTAAATCAGGGTTATCATCAATTTTTGGTGCTCCTACAATTGGAATTTTTCCTAATTTTTGTTCAGATGAAGGCCATGTAAGTAAAGAACCAATATAATATCCTTGGAAAATAGATTCCCATAATTCTTCAATTTGTTTTTTGTTCCATGTCCAATATCTTTGAAAGTCTGGCACTGCACAACGACCTTTTTCTACATCTTGGAAAATTTCTTCTAGAGTTTTTTTATCAGGAAGTGGAATTCGTGCAAGTGGATATAATTTTTCAGGTAATTCAACTAGTTCTTCAGGTTCATTTTCTTCTTCTTTTATTTTTTTAAAATTTGGTTCATCCTGTACTAGAATTAATTCATTGAAAATTAAATTATAATCTTCATCAGATATTGCCTTGCCAAAATTTGCAGGGCCACTTGGAGTTGCACGTAAATACGCACCCTTGGAACTTTCACTTTTCTTTTCAATAAATTTCAGAGAAGGTAATAGTTTGTTGAAACTAGCAAATCCTAGTTGAACCTCAATTAAGTCAATTTCAGCAACAAAATTTTGCCCTACGTATTTTTCATCAGGCCACTGAAAAGTAGGAGAATGCCAATCATTTTTTACCTCATAAATTCCATGAAAATGAAGCGTTCCATTCACGTAAAAGATGATTTTGTCACCCTTTACAACACGCTTGCCCTTACTTACTGTACTCACAGCCCAAATCTTATTTACTTTGACTAAAGGCCAGTTTTGAGGCGTACATGGCCATATCCAATTACTCATGATGAATATTTAGTCTAAGAGCAATAGATAAAGGGATCGTATTCTTCCTATAGTTTTTGCTATCTTTTCCATTCTTCCCTTAGTCTATTAATTCGAATTCTAGATTGTATCATAGTTTTTCTAAATTGGTTTATTGAGGGTAGTTTTAGATTTGTTTTAATTAGATTTGTTTCTTCAATCTTCATTAGTTAATTTTTTGTATAAATTGATGCTTGATCAACATTGGAACTGCTATGAACAATGACCTTGACTGTTTTAATCATAGCAGCAAGATATGCCTGATTGCAAGGCATTTCGTCCAATATCAAGATTTCTTAATTTATTGCATACTTTGATCTTTTACAATATGATCAATAAGTGTAGTGATGTATGATACCTGTATTGAATTACTAATTTTGGCATCTTTTGTTGTGTATGATGTATTGGGATTTACAAACCGATCTTCACGAGACACATTATCTTTAACATTATTCCATATTCCTTCAAATTCGTTATACGGTATTGCACCGCGTTGAGTTCCACTATGCTCTGGAGTTATGATAACTACTTTTTCTTCATTTGTGTTGATTTCAAAACGTGCTTTGAATTTTTTACCTTGTTTTAACGTCGCAAACTCTTGTTCATGACTTAATTCATCTTGTAGCAAAGTCCAGAATTCATTGAAAATCATTTACATTATCTCCTGTTTTAGTTTATTTTTAACTATATCAAGATAATAAGATTTCCACTTTTTCACTTGATGAATCATAATCAAATTCTAATTCAGAATGATAAACCCTATATGCTTTTGTTACTGCAACCTGTTCACTGTTAATCAGTACAAGAGGATCAAAAATGGCATCTGATTCCACATATGCAGTAGCAAGATTATTTGGAAATAATATTGTTAATTTGTCATCATCACTGTTGCCAGACATATCAAATAAAATTATGTCATTTTCTTCTTCATAATTAATATTTTTTAAAACAGTCTAACCATCAGTTAAAAAATAATCGACATTATAAAGAATGCCTGATTTTTCAATTTGAAAATATTTATTGTTATTTTGAGGCTGAACTTCCGTAATTATGGCAAAACCAAACAACACTACTGAAATCCCAATAATCATAGAGATCAGAACAATTTTCAGCATGTTATTTTTCAGATTTAAAATAAAAAAAAGATTATGAGAGGAAAAGTTCCCAGTTCATTATTGGTTTTATTCCATAGACGGTATAGAATAGGCATACCAGTATTCGTGTTAGTTGCTTGATATGCCATCTCATACAAATCTACATTCATCATTACCACGTATTTTTCAAAATAATCTGACTAGTCTCAGATTCGGCAAAAGACAGTGAGGGTATGAAAACAACTGACAAAATCATTGGAAGTAACAAAAACAACACTTCAGTAAAAAATTTAAGGCATATTTCATAATGCTCGTATGGCGAGATACTTTTATCAGTATTCGTCATTATAATAGTTGATAACCAGATAAATGCATAAATAATTTGTGTGCTAATATAATATCATGTAGGCTAGAAAGGGAAATAACCAATACCCTCAGATTTGATTTGGAACAAGCATTGTTGTGTTGTTTTGTCATGTTTTTTGATGCCTACAAAAAATATCCATTTGATTAGAAACCAAAATCACTAGTTGCAAAACAATCCAATGATGCATTAAAGAAGCAAACTCCAAGTAAGAGAGATATGATAAAAGTAGAAGGTAAAAATGGATAGTAAACTATATTGAAAATGCCTCACTATAAGGAAAACTAGATTTGATTAGGTCTAGACAAGTTAGCAAAACCTAGATTTGGGAGTATGTAGAGAAATACTAAACCACACATAATTTGCCGCTTGATGAATGTAAAACAATAATAATTATCAAGGACTCATGTGAACATGAAGATAAAGTGCCCAAAATGTAAGGAAGATGCAGAGCTGTCTATGGATTATTCGTGTGTAAAATGTGGCTCGTGTGATTTGGATATGAGTTATGGGGAATATGTCAAATTTGTAGCTCACAACGAAGTAAGATATTCAGACATCTTGGGGGATTATGCAAGCAGCACGGAAGGCCATACCTCAGGTTCGTTGGATGAATGGGATTAACAAGATAGTGTAATCGTTCATCAGGTTAAAATAATTAGCTAAACATGCTTCAAAGTATCATTGGAATTTTTATTAGAAAATATTCTTAATCTAGTAGGATTTTTGGTAGGACTTGCAATAGGAATAATGTCCTACATTGGATTTAGAAACACTGGAAGTCCTACGCTGTTTAGATTAACAATTGCATTCTTTTCAATTAGCTTGGGATTTTTTGTGATATGGACAGGTTACATGATAGAGGATCTTGTAACAAAATCAGGAAACATTGAGAGATGGATTCAGACTTTGGGTATTGCTATTCAAACAGTGGGATATTTTTTTATTGCATTTTCACACAGCATAAAATCATTTTTTCCAAAATCAAGCTATTTTAGATCAGTTGGAATACTTCCATTGTTCCTAGTATCATCTGTTCAGCTGGAACATATTTTCAGATCTATTTCATTTATTTTGCTAGTATATGGAGCAGTTGAAACAATGCTGTCATATTTTGAAAATAAGAACAGGGGAGCAATGTCAGTTTCTGTTGGCTTGGGACTGTTGGCATTAGGGGAATTTTTGGGATGGTATTCATTTGTTTTCCCAGAATCAATTCTATATACTGCATCAATGGTAATTAAGATTGGAGGACTGATAGCATTGTTTGTCCCGGTTAGCAAAGTGCCATTAACTAAGATAAAATTTGACGAAGATTTGGAATAGATCTTCTTCAGGCTCAAAATACGTAGAAAATAAAAAGTTGTCAAATTCTTTTATCTTTTTAGTATATTGGGAAATATCAGCGTACTCTCATAGAAACTAGAACAACAATACACGGGCAATGGCAGAATACAGAACACACATGAAAATTATTGGGGATATTTTAGCAACAACACGAGATGATTTGCAAGACGAGGACGGGGCATCAGTTACCTACCTAATCAGAAAGGCAAACATTTCGCATTCTAGAATTTCAGTCATATTAAAGACTCTGGTATCACAAGGACTATTAGAAAAAGTTGAGAATCACGGTTCAAATAAATATAAAATCAGCGGGTCGGGAAGAGAGTTTTTACAAGCATATTACACATTTACAAATTTTGCAGATAATTTTGGACTGAGCATCTAGTCACTTACCTCACCGAGTTCATCATCAAAATCATCTTCAAAGTCATTATTCTCATAATCATCTGTAACAGACATATTTTTTAAAATAAGGCATGAACTGTTAAAAACTTATTCAAAAGTAAATGATAATTAACGAAAAAATCAAAGGAAAGTATTGAAAGTAAATTGCGACAATGAGGGAGTCCGGACAGCTTTTCGAATTGTTAGCCAAGGCGGAATTATAGTATATCCAACAGATACGGTATATGGAATAGGATGCAATCCGTACAATGCAGATGCAGTAAACAAAATATACAAAATAAAATTGAGGGATGCCTCAAAGCCGGTTCCGGTTTTAGCATACTCCTTGGAGACTGCAGAAAAGATTGTCCAGCTTGATGAGGTTTCTAGAAAAATGGCTGAACATTTTTGGCCAGGCCCATTAACGATGATTCTAAAGGTAACAGATGAAAAAATCAAAAAGTCATTAAGCCTGGAAAATAAAATTGCAATCAGGGTTCCCAACCATCAATGCACGTTAAAGTTATTGAAAAAGTGTGATTTTCTGGTAGGTACTAGTGCAAACATATCTGGAAACTCATCTTGCACAAATCCAGAAGACTGTATAAAAAATTTGCACGATTATGACGTTATTGTGGATGGAGGAACAATTCAAAGCCAAGGAGAATCCACAATCATTGAAGCAGAAAACAAGGAGATCAAAATTATCCGGGAAGGTTCTTTAACTAAAGAGGAAATTTTACAGATATGAATCTGATAATTACCTGTCCCAGGCATCTTGAGGCAGAAACCGAAGAGGAACTGATTGATATCTTTGAGGAACTAGGCGATCCGGACATCAAAATTGTGATTACAAGGATGTCTGGAATTTTGACAGCCCAGACAAGGCTAGAACCCATTGAGGCTGTAAGAAAAATCAAAGAAATGCTTCTAGATGAGCCATGGAGCATAAGATATTGCAAAAGAATCATCCCCATACAGAAAGTAATAGAATCAAAAATGGACGAGATTGAAAAAAATGTGGCAGAGTTATCCAGTCAGATTTCCAGTGAAGAAACATACAGAATATCAGTTGAAAAAAGAGATTCGGACTTGTCAAGCAGGGAAATGATTACAAAAATAGCAAGTAAAATCAAAAATCAGGTATCATTAGAATTTCCAGATAAGATTATCTTGATTGAAATTTTGGGAAACAAAGCCGGAATTTCCATCATAGAAAAGTCAGACATACTAAGTACTGAAAAAGCCAAGCGAAGTCTCTCAGAATAATACCGAAGCTTTCTCTACCAAAATATCAGCCAGGGGATTTTTTGAGTTAACAGAGTCGGTATGTTTTTTTGTAATCTTAAAGTATTTTTTAAGATAATTTTCATTATTTTTTAAAAACAAGTCTGCAGAGAGAGGTTTTAGTTCATCATATAATGAATCTAAGGAATTTTTGTTTCCAATGGCAACTAACATAAAGTTAGTTTTAGGCCTGATTCCGACATTTTTTATTGCATCAGAAATTTGAGCCGTTAAGCCAAATCTCATTAAGATGTCAGTCTCTAGTTTGTTTGAAAGCAGAACACTGTTGTTTTTAGATTCAATGGACAAAGAAACAATTTTTTTGAAATGATATGAATCCAAAATAAAATTACTGGATATGGCCTGGATTAAGATTCTAGGATATTTTCTTCGAAGTCGGTCAATGAATTTGACATCAATTGATTTTTCTCCCTTTATTTCAGTGGCTTGGATTAGTTTGTTGGAAAATTCAAAAGTAAACTTTTTTGATGCCCCACCATGAATAATGGGGATTATGCTGACAAGATCATTGCTTTTTATTCTTGTAAATTTTCCATCCATTGCAGAAGAATCAGCCCCATTAATTGCAATTAAGACATTCTCAGTGTCAAGTTTCGGAGTGTCTTTTGGTTTTAGTTCCAGTAACAGTGTAACTAGTTCCTGAATTGAGATGTCAGATTTTTCAATTTCTAGATATCCGACTGGGAAAGACTTTTTTGCTCCACCAACAAATTTAACAGTAAACATATCTATTTTATCTGAATTTGGAAATAATAACTAATTATTCAGTTTTCTCTTCTGTAATATCAGAAGGTTCTTCTTCTTGTTTAGGGGTTTCTGTTACTTTAACATCAGATACATCGGGCTCTGGCTCCAATATCTGGGGGTGAGATTCTTCTTGTTCAGGGGCTGGTTCAGCAGCATATCTCGGGTGGTTAGGGTGGTCGATTTCTGAGGGATGAGATTCTTCTTGTTCAGGGGCTGGTTCTACAACAGTCTCAGACATTTGTGCAGTAACGATATTTTGAGTGATTGCTGTTTCAGATTCTTCGGCAGTTTGTTGTTCTGCTTTTGCAGCATCAATACGATCCTGCTTGGCTTTTTCTTCACGAATTTCTTTTTTGATAAATTTTGTAATGTAACCTGCAATCTCATTTTTCAGACCTTTTGAGCGTACAATAGAAACTTCATCTAGGGCTTTTTTATTATCAGCAAAATCTTCTCCAAATTTAGACTTGTGTTCGTCTAGAACCGTATCTGAAAGTCGTTTTATTCTATCCACTGAACATGCAAAGAAGTTGGGGGTATTTTATACCTTTAAAGGATAAAATCGTATCACGAGTCAATCTTTGGATGTTTTCATCGATTCAAACGAGTGTTAAATTTGGGTGTTAAGATGTTAGATTGAGGTGCTAAAGTGTGTAATTATGATGCTAAACTCAAATCAAGAGCATTAAAATCACAAACAGATTGTTCTCTGATGATTTGACATCTTGTAATATTCCCAAAATTGTTCCCATCCTTAAGATATGATTGCCTGCAGCTCATAATTAGTCACACTGATAAAAAATATCATCAGATTTACGTATGGAATTAAGGTCCAGAATGCCAAGTATCAATCTTTGCAGAAATTAATGCACGTGGTGTATTGTCCTACACCTGAAACTATTACTGTAAAAATCAAAGAAAATCCAGAAGAATATCTTGTATTGAATTCTATTAATGAACTAGAT
>CBDBEK010000006.1:0-10221 GCA_965204345.1 Candidatus Nitrosopumilus sp. | reverse complement strand
GGTGCAAACTTTACTTGAAATTGCCTCTTCATTGCAGATGATTTACAAAATAATTAACCACATGTTCCTAACTGCAAAAAAACAAAACAACTATCCTCTGATTTTGCCTTTACAGATGATTCTCCCCTTTATAATGGAGCAGGCAGAAGCCATGAAGGAAGCAATTCCCGCATTTAAAGCAGGCCAGCCTGTGGGGGACGGTATTGGTCCCATGGTTGTAGGAAAAATGATGCTAAAACACAGCAAGGAAAAAATTGCATTTCAGACATCCCTTGCAAAGACTGATTTTGAAGACAGGCACTTGTTCTTACTAAAAGCTGAGGGTCCAAGTTCTACTGTGGGACGGCCAGCAGATGCCCTTCTGAGAATCGCCTCTGAAAACAAGCTTGATGCAATTATTATGATTGATGCTGCACTGAAAATGGAGGGTGAAGATTCTGCAACAATTGCCCAAGGTTTTGGTGCAGCTATTGGAGGCATTGGCACTGAAAGATTCCAAATTGAATCAGTAGGTGCCGCCAAAAACATACCGATATTTTCAATTGTAATCAAGCAATCTGTAAAGGAGGCAATAACTTTGATGACTAGGGATATTGCTGATACTGCCGATGATGTCAGGATGCAAGTTTATGATATGATTCGAGAGAATACTGTTTCTGGCAACTCTGTAGTGATTGTCGGCGTAGGAAATACTTGTGGGGTGCCACAATGATATTCTCAAAGAAGAAAATTACTATTGCATATACTGTGGAGCAATGTACAAAATGCGGTTCTATGAGCAAAAGAAAATTTCAAAAAGGCGATGTCTTATTTGCAGACACATCCAAATGTGCCTCCTGTAATGAGGCTGTTTGCATTGAGAAAATATTTGGCCAAACAACCGAACAATAACTCTTGGATCATTTTGTTCTATATTTTACGTTACAGCAAGGACAGAACCATGAGACTGCCTCTCCCTGCTCTTTGAACATGAATCCTCTACATTTTGGACATGCCCTGACTTCTTCACTCATACTTTTTCCTGGTGTTTTTTTGAGCTATTCTGCCTTGGTTGTGACTGTGACTCCTGTCTCACCTGGAATGAATGTGTGTTCTGCCTGAGCAACCCTTTGTTCGTTTACTTCTACAAGTACTGGATATGCCTGTACTGCCTTTTTCTTTACTAGAAAATCTAATAACTCCTTTCCCTTCTTTTCTTCCCATTCTTTTGCAATCCATCTTAGCGCAAATGGTAGCATGTTGAAGTTTTCCCAGATAAAGTCTAGCAGTCTGTCTGCCTCTTCATTTTTTGTCTTCTTTCGTGAATTTAATGCAAAAATATTTTTTACTTGTCCGTTTCTCACAAATCCTCCGCCCTGCTCTGTTGTTACAAATGGTTCACATGCATAGGCTGAGTTTTCTGAAAGTGAAAATCCTCCAATTGACCAGATGTTTGGAATTGACTTGCCTGCATGTATTGTGTACTGTTCTAGTGAGTGTCCGCTCAGATTTGCAATTGGCTTGAATCCCATTTTTTTAATTGTCGTCTCAATTGTTCGACCCACATCACTTGCTTTGACTCCCGATTTTATCATGGACATTGCGTTTTCTAATGCTTCTTCTGCTGCTTGCACTAGCCCGTCAAACTGTGCATCATAACATACTGTCACTGCCGTATCTGCAATGTATCCGTCAATCTGTGCGCCAAGATCAATTTTTACCAAATCCGTATCCCTGATTGTAATTGGGTCATTTGGCTCTGCCGTATAGTGAGCTGCAATTTCATTAATGCTTGCATTTACTGGAAATGCACATTTTGCACCCCTTTTCCTAATCTCTCCTTCTACTTCTTCACAAATCTCAAAAACTGATTTGCCTATCCAGTCTTTTACTCTGACAATCTCTCTTACTTCTGCTGCAATTTTGCCAGCTTTGATGTATTGCTCTGTTTGCACGATTTCGATCGTAATTTTGCCTTTAAAATGATTATCTGTGAAGCTTAAATTTGGGCAATTCTTTGGATTTGTTGGGATTGTGGTCTAGCTTGGTATGATTCTGCGTTTGGGACGCAGAGGTCGGGAATTCAAATTTCCCCAATCCCACCATTTCATTATCTTATTATCAAATTGCATCCTAATCTAACAATTACAGTTTCCAAATGTCTGGTTCCCTTGATCGTATTCAAATTTCCCCAATCCCACCATTTCATTATCTTATTATCAAATTGCATCCTAATCTAACTGCCGAGCAATGAAGAAGAGTTAGAGTAATGACCTTGGTATGAAGAAACTAATCGAGTCTGAGCTCCGGCTTTTTTTATCAATTATCTGATTTTTGACCTTATTGAAATCTCAAAAATACAGGATCTAGCTGCTGGACTCTTGTTTGTGATTGGCTTGTACCTTTCTGTTGCTGTACGAGTATTTTGAAATCAAAGTGTCTGTGGCTAGATGTACACAACCAATCAAAAGTGATGTGGGTTAGGTTTGTTGGAGTATATTCTAACAGTTCCATAGAAACTGCCTAACTGACCATTCTGAAGAATGATTTCTACGTATGCCTTAATACTGAAAAACAAGGTTAATTTTTGATGTTTTTAAGATATCTGACTTTAACTATTAGCTCAACTTTTCCTCAATCCCCTTCTAAAATGACACGTTGAAATTATCGCCGGTATTTTTTTCAATTATCCAAAAATATCTTTTATCTAGCATCTCTCCTAACACCTCTGTTGCCTCGTGTCTTACCAGTTCTGCCGGGTCACGCAGTGCCGCATATGCTAGTACGTGGGCCAATTCTGGATTATCGCTTCTAATCAGAATAAAACACGCCTCGTGCCTGATATGGGCATCATTGTCATTTAGCAAAAGCCATTGGCCCATCATCTCAATATGATTTCGTATAAGATGGCCTTGGGGATATTCCTTGATTAAATCTTGCATGACCCATACTGCCTCATTTCTGATGGACTCGTCTGGATGCACGATAAATTTTTTGCAAAATTCCAGCCTGTCCTCGCCTGAGAGTGTCTGTGCATATCTCTGGTCTATTTTGGAATGTGAGACAGAATCAAATTTGGATGAGGTATCTTTTATGACAGTTATCTTGTTTTGGTCAACAACCATGCATCTGCCTGGTGCAAACTTTTCAGCCATGTCAGATTAACTGCCACAAATACAATTTAATGGATTTGGTATATTTTGGTTATCTGATCACTGGAATTTGACAATTTATTGCCAGGATGCATCTTGGCGGTTTTTTCTAATCAATATCAAGAATTCTCAACTTGTGATCATCTTGAACAAAATAGAAACTGTAGGTGTTTTTATCAAGGGATTCAAATGTTCCCCCGCCAAAAGATAAAATTAGATCATCATAAAAAAATTCATCAAACCTTATGCTGTCAGGTATGCCCTGTCTCTCAATGAAATCAGTATGATTAGCCAACAAATCAATGAACCTAGGGGTTGCTGAGAAATAAGTTGGTGATGCAACTTCCTCACCAGTTTCGACATTTTCAATAGAAAAATGCCTAAAACCAACTGAGCTTACTTGATAGTTAAAATTGTAGTCTACATTGTTATGTCCAATAAAAGTTCCATTACCATAAAATATTGGGGGATCTGTGTCAATTCCACCCAATATCCTGGCAGTAATGCTATCAGGTATGCCACCAACTGAAATTAGTCCAGGCACATGAATTGCACGCTCTTTTACTATCTCCTTTTTGTCATAGTTGCTATAGGGGTCACGATCTCTGTAACTTTCTATCTTCCAAAAGGCATACCTGCCATCGCCCCAGCCTTTTTCAACTAATTTATCAAATGTGTCTTCTGTGACACAGTATGTCTCGCGTGTTTTAAATTTTATAATCTCTTTTTTATCGCCACATGCAATTGCAAAAGATTCATCGATAGCTGTAACGCCAACAACTACCGCAATTATCAACAGACTTGGCAACAATATGGAGTGCATCATACTTCAAAAATTACACTCATATTAAAACAAGACGTAGAATTCACACCATAATATAAAAAATAACGAGTATGTGTATTGCTCATCGCAGTCGCAGTGATTCCTTTGCGTCATCCCAAGGAGTAAATACTCTGAAATAACCTACATCACCATCATCATTGTTACGGCAAAGACCTGGATGGTCTCTTATGTCAAATGATGTTGTATGAGTTGGTTGTATCGCATCAAAGAAACAGGTGTAACCCTGATGCAGGCCCACAAGTTTGTTTACATTATTTTCGACAAATATTATTGGAGCACCGCTATCACCATTTCTGCTAGGATAATTTGTTAATACTTGATTGGTAAGTACGCCATTGCCACTGTCAAAGATGGTTGCATCTGTGTACAAGACTGAGCCTCCACCATTGTTTCTTATTCCATAGATGTTTACCTTAGAACCTGTTGATAGCGATGCTGATGTACCCTGTTCTACAATTACAAAAGCACCGTCATGTTTTATGATTTGATCTTGTGATACCTGGATGTCGGATTCAGTTATTGGTACAAAACCTACATCGCCAATACCATTCAAATGATATTCCGCATTGGTTGTTGCAAGCCTTCTTTTTTCTTCACCTATGAAATATCCGTCAATTGTGGTATTCGGTTCAATTTCAAGTTGATGGCCTGATGTTACAAAGCCCACCTGTCCGTTTGTTTTTGTTGCACCAATGGTAATTGTACTATCTCTGATATCAATACCGCCAATCCTCTTTTCAATTTGCTTTGTAGTTTGTTGACCGCCATAATATATCGTACCCGTTGGTTCTGGCACTTCTGGGCAACCACGGTTGGTTGCACTTGCCTCATTTGGACAGTTGTCAATTCCGTCATGGTATCCGTCACCGTCAGTGTCTGGATTAAAAGTTCCTGATCTTGGGTGTATGGTTATGGTAAAGCTGGCAGTTGATGGGTTGTTTGCAGCATCTCTTGCCGTACATGTCACCGTTGTTATGCCAATTGGGAAGAATCCCGTATCATGGTTGCATGATGGCACAATAGTGCCATCTGCATCATCCACAGCAGTTACCCTAAACTCGATATATTTGACAATGCCTGCCCTGATTTTAGATACAATGTCATCAGGCACCGTAATCACAGGCGGTGTGGTATCAGGACATCCCCTTAGTTTTACCGGTCCCGGTGTTTGTGGGCAATTATCTGACCTGTCTGGCACGCCATCACCATCAGAATCTAGTGGTACAGGTGGTGGAACAGGCATACTTGACGTGCTCTTAATTATCACATCATCAATTCCCACCTCCTCATGAGAAGAACTCATGGATGCCGTAAAGCGCACATTAAATGTATCAGACCTGTAGGCATTCAGGTCGTATTTCTCAGCATGCCATGCGTCATCATTATCGCCATTCTCATCAGTCCAAAAGTCAAGCTGCCTCCAGGTGTTTCCGTTGGTTGTAACTTCTACTTTGAGATGCTCACCATGTTCATCATAGCTATCCAATGACCTGTCAACATATCTCCAAAACTCCAGTGTCGGGTTTTTCAGGTTTGAGATGTTAATTGGCTCTGATATGGTTATGGTGCAAAGCGAATGGCAGTCGTCAGCCTCTGCAACCTTGTTGCTGCTTGGATGGTCTGGAGGCAGCCGGTATTCATCAAAACTATCTGCCCTCCAGTCCGGCTCGTTTGTACTTGTCCACTTGTTTAGTGTACCGTCCTCAAAGTCATCTGAAAATACAACGGCATTGTCAGTAGATGCCGAGTTCTGAATCGACATGTTATCTATCATTATATTTTCACTAAATGCACTACTGCGTGCTGTTATGCGCACCTGTAGATCATCTATTTGATATTCAGGTGACAGCTTGTATGATTCAGTATGCCATTTATGGTCATTGTCACTTGTAGATGGCCGCCAGTCAAATATCATATCCCATGATGAGCCATCATACAGCTCGACTTTGAGATATTCACCGGCATCCAGTTCAGAGCTAACAAACCTGTCAAATGTGAGATGTCCTGGCTGTCGGGAGGACAGATCCACGGGAGATAGCGTGATTGTGCATGTTCTATCACAGTTTGAGGAATAAGCTACCGTGTTGCCTGACTGGCTGCCCGGTACTGCAGTAGATGGGGTGCGAATTATCCAGTTAGAGTCTCCGCTCTGAGTCCAGTTCTCCAGATTTCCAAAATCCTCAGATATTGTAGTTGAGGTGGTTGGTGGCGGTGGCGTCAGCATAATAGGATTGGTACTTGCCAGTGCAAAGTCTTGTACCGGCTTGTTTATGTTATCAATGTTAGAGCCGCTAACTGTTATGGTGTATGTTCCAGCGCGAGAGGGATTAAACACTGCAAACTCGTTTGTCTGATGCTCTGATGTTGCCCGTATTGTGGTATTATCTGGCGACGTTATTGTAAAATCCAGATTCGCAATAGGAACTGGCATCTGAGTACGTGACAACTGTCCTGCAATACTGCCATCTGGATGAACCAGCCATGACAGTATCACTTTGACTGGCTTTGATGTGTCCTGTACTGTAAACCAGTACTGCTTTGTGTCAGTATTTGATACAAGACTATCTGATATTATGTGGGATGATGATTCACTTTGAGCATACCTGAGTGACTCGGCAGTGTTTAGTATGCCAAAGCCCACATTGTTTAGTATTTGAAGATATGCAGGATGGTCTCTTCTAGCATCATCATAATACTGTCTGGCATGAGAACAGTTGTCGCCGGTATTGTTTACTTCATACTGTGCAGATGTGCAAGGGACTGGACCAGTCCAGTCAGCCCCAAGAAGAAGTATGGTCTTTATCTCAACTGGAGTCAGATCAGGTTTTGCCTGTAGCATCAGGGCGGCAGTTGCACTTACCTGGGGAGCAGCAAGGCTGGTTCCGGACCGAGGACTAAAAGTGTCAGCATCTGCAACATTGTCCAGTGTCAGAAGATGATGTGCAGGTGCAACTATCTCAGGCTTTAACAGGACTGTTCCGGGTGCGGGACCCCTGCCTGAAAAGTCTGCCCTTTTTATTATTTCACCACGATCATTTATTCCGCCTACGGTAATTTCATTGTGTCCGCATCCGGGATGTGTTATTGACTGATAAACTGCCTCTCGTGGTGCTCCATAAATCATGCCCCTGTTTCCTGCAGATGATACTAGAACCATTCCCTTGTCAACTGCCTCATTTGTGATGAGGTTGGTTGTGTTTCCATAATCTCCATTGCAGATTCCAAAACCGAAACTCGTGGTTGCTATGTCGGCCCCTTTTTTGAGAGACCAGTCAAGGGCATGTGCCACATCATTTCTATTTGCACTAATGAAGGTACGATTGTTATCGTCATCTACAGTATGCCTGGTAATTGAGGCATCCAAAAGTTCCACACCGGGCGCAATGCCGTTATGAGCTGGGAGTCCTGATGCGGCAAGGACTTGGGCTATATGCGTACCATGAGATGTAAAAGCAGGAGAAAGCGCATTAGTACTGTTAACACCAATCACACTGGCAGCAGTTGCAGGCTCACACGTATCATCGCACTCTACACGGTCAGCGATTCTGTCGTTAAATGCGATGTTGTGGTTGATGCCCCTGTCAATGATTGCAACAAGAACTCCTCTACCGTCAAGATTGGTGCCAGTTGCAGTACGAATTTCATTTGAAGTTGCATGTACGGTTCCCCTAGCCGTATCAATCTCCAGAGTCACGGGAATTTCACCATCTCCCATGGCATATACCTCGTCATAAAGTGAGATTCCCGGAATGTCAGCAACCGGAATGGATGCAGTTACAAATGACAGTGACTCTGCTGCTGCTATGTTGCGTGCGCCAAGAAGATCAAGTTTCTGTACTATTGCATCCTTGTTCTCGCGCGCTGTCTCATCTGCATCTCTGTCATTGTCTCCGTCATCTCTGACCACTATAATTAGGACATCATAGTATCGCGTACCGTCATGCACACCATAGTCGCCATCCTGGGGTACCTCAGATATGAGACCCTAGATTTTATCATAAAAACCGCCATCAAACTTGGATGGTATATCCACGTTTGCAGCAGAATCTGGGGAATTGTCATCTGGAATAAGATTGCCTGGCACTTCAAACTGTGCATTCTCATCATCAGTCTGGGATGCAGAATCCAGTGGATACGCAAATAAAATAACTATTGAAAAAATTATAATTGATAACGTAATTTTTGCATTCAAGATAGACTATAATTATAACTGTAGTTATTATCCTTGTTGGTAGTCCTCCTGACTGAATAAGTTAGGCATTGCTTGTATTGACTCTTAGGCAGAAGAAGACTCAAAACATCTTAAATCACATCTAACTGCCTTTTTCACCTTAATTGCAGCGTCTTCATTACTTGTGTCCAAATCAGACAACCAGTAGTGTAGCAGTGTATGATATTATACCTCACAATAATCAGATGTCAACTACACATGCAGATACTCTAAGGAAGTGTCAAAGATGAGGCCTGCCACATGTTGTTAGAATCCAACGTATAGCCAAGCATCTCTAAATTATCTGTCAATGCACTGCACAAACCATTTGTTGTTGGTAATACACATCTGAGTTCATACAATGATATCGCTGTGTCTATTGGTGTTGGCAAATCATCTGCATGGCTTTCGGGAATGAATACTCCAAACTCTATGCGAATTGACAGTTCCTCGGTTCCCAAAACATCCTCAATGTCTCCTGCATCTGGATATATTCCAAGACTTGGCAGTATCGGATCAAGCATCACAACTAGCTCTTCTGTCTCCTCATCTACAAAAGTTGCAGTAAATACCAGCTCATCAGCTATGGCATAATTGCCTTCTGAATGATCTATCATGATATTGGTAATGGTGCTATGGCCTTTGTACAGCTCATTTACAGTTCCAACTGGTCCTACTGTGCCATCATCATCACTTATGACATCAAGATTACTCTTCTCTGAATTATCCTCGTTTACTAGCTGTGCAAAACTGATTCCTACTGGAACAATCAATAACACTGAAAAAACAGTTATTATTGTCTTGACTGAAACCATCACAATATTATATTTGGGGTTTAATATAAGATAGATCATTGTTGGGTTCTGTCGGGTTATCGGAATCTAGGTTGAATTTTCCTTGTAAAATGAGGCATTTTGCATGAGGGTATTCTGCTCATTCTGGCCATCCGCCTCTGCCTGTCCTGAGATATCCAGAGGTTTTACAAAGGTCGTCTCTATCTCTTATCTTCAAACTCTATTTCAAGGTCAAGGTTTCTGGCATTTCTGACTATTTGCACCACTTTTTCTGTGTCAATTGGAAATTTTGGGGTCCATTTGCCTGAAACAACTGCCCCTTGTAGTTGGAATTCTCCCCTGATACCCACACCGCATTAACTGATAAAATCCTGATTGGAAAAAACAGGTCCTCAATGAATCTTTTGTCGGTTTCATCAGATTCTACCAGCCAAATTTTGCCATTGAACTGCTCTTGCAATATGCGGTATAGCGTGCGACTCTTTCTGATTACCATAATGTCATATTTTGCCAATGATAAAACAAAATTTCCCTCAAATTCCCTGCACGAGTATAGCGTAAAATCATCAATCTCTTTATTTGATTCTGCAATGCTTGCAATATTCATTGATGCCTCCACGTCTGCCTTTGTCAGTATCCCTGACTCTACTTTGCTCTCACACTGAGGGACATAACACCGAATTTTTTGCATCAAAGCCACAAATTGGAAGTTTCATTTTAATCGACTTTTCATTCTTACAATCTTGTTTATATCCCTTGGTGTAAAATTAGAACTTTGATGTTTTTTACACCAGTGGGTTTTGCTGCATTTGATTTAATTTTCCATAAATTTTTGATGAACTCTTTGATTTCATTTTCTTGGACTAGTGCTTTTCCAGTTACACAATATCTAGTCCCTTCAAATGTGGTACCAGTAGTATATGCTTGTAAGATATTTTTAGATGATTTCATAGAAGCGTTACGCATTGGTATACAGTTTGTATGTTTGTCCTTAGTACATCTAAACATGAAATACACTTCTTTCATTTTAATCGATTTTTTTCATTCTTACAATCTTGTTTATATTTATCGGTGTAAAATGCCTGTTAAAATGCTTCATTGAGCAATGGCATTTCTGCAAGAAAATAATTACTGCTCTATAGATAATGTTCCATCATATTGACATGACTTGCATTTTCCATTGACAATTTGTGATTTTCTGTCTGCTGTGATTATGTGGTTTGTAAGTGAATGTCCACATTC
>CBDBEK010000005.1:0-35344 GCA_965204345.1 Candidatus Nitrosopumilus sp. | reverse complement strand
GATGGCACGTCCTTCAAAGACATGCCACAAAGTGACACAGGTTAATATATAAAAATATGCCGCATTGGGATCTTGGAAACCCTCAAGAACATCCCTTGCAGGCCAAGCCAGATCATTTTGAACTTGGCTCATCGCGGACTTTTTTTGGTCTTATGGACAAAAAATACAGATAAATGATTTTCGCATATGCCGTACATGCCAAAGAAATTCAGATATACTACATTTACAGTAATGCAAAAGGCAGCCTATCTTTGCTGAGTGAGATTCCACTATACTGCAAAAAATTAAAACGTCATATAAAAAAAGGCATACCGCAAATCAATATCAATATTTAAATAATGAAGACATATAGGGGCTGGTAATAACATGAAAAACATCACAAACAAAACAAAAACAATACTGTTTGCATCCCTGATTGCCGCAATGATATTGCCATTTAGCGGTATAAGAGTTGCAAAAGCAAAGCAGGCAAACGATGAAAAATACACGCCTGAGAACATAAAAAACGCCATGCGAAAAGCAGATAATTATATTACCGAAAACTCGTATGTTTTAAGTTTTGATAAAAAATCCGCAAAGACAACAATGTCTGATCACGAAATCAAAATCATCAAGGATTTTGTTAAAATGCAAAATGATTACGTAGACAAGGTAAAGAAAAACCCAAACATAAAACATTCTTTTGATTCAGAAACAGAAAATAAATTCTCTGAATTAAAGAAGCAAATCAAAGAAAGTAAGAATAAGATCAAATATACAGATTACATATCTGATTGGATTCTTCCTGAGGCATTTGCATGGACTGATGTTTGTGGCGGTTCTTTTGATAACCCACATCCCGAATATATCAGAAAAGAAATCTACTCAATTAGCAGTAAAAGCGCTGCCATATCTATAGTAGAAAATTGGGGATATGTGAGGGTTCCAGAATATGCATCAAGTCCTTCTGAATGGTTTAACTCCAACTCTCTAGATTATGGAAAAGAAATCAGTGCATACAATTGTAATTTCGGAGCATTTAGAGATCAGATTGTTTTAGATAATGATGGTAGATGGGATTTTAACAAGCAAATTAAAGAACCAAATCCTTCATTTCTAGATTATTATTCTCCTGTATGGTGGTGGATTTGGTACACAGGTGTTTGGCACGATGCCGAAATAGGCGAACCTACACAGTGGTAATCAATTCAAAATTTTTTTCTTTTTTTGATGAATAATGACTAACTTTCTTTGGTATTTTTTACCAATACTATTTGGATTTGTAGGCCATGCAATGATTTCAAATTCTTTTGCATATGATGACAAAGATGTTGTCAGAAAAAGCTTCAAACTGGCAATTGGGTCGTCTTGTGTTTGGGGAATTCTGACAATCAGTCATCTTGTTGCACTTGAAATAGATTTTCGGAGCATATAGATTGACTGCATCAGGGGGGAATTCTAGCAATCAGTTATCTTGTTGCAATTGGAATAGGAACAGTTTGATGAGTGTTTTGCTTCAGGTAGATTTTGATTAGCTGATCACCGTAACCTGACGGCAAAGTAGAAGACCATCTGGTTATTTGTGGTTTGGAATAAGACTATTATCCCAAATTACCATCCAAGTAGCAAAGTCCAATACATGGCAACAAAAATTTCACAAAAGGAGATAATATGGAAACTATGAGAGTTGGAATCTGCGTGGAACAGAAAAGTGCTTGTTTTAGATGCGAGCATTTACTTACAAACCACAGTCACCGCAGACAGAAACTCACAAATTGTTCACGGAAAATACAAGTCATGTCAATGTGATGGAACGCTATCCATTGAACAGTAATTATTTTCTTACAGAAATGCCATTGTTTATTGTGTATCAAGTATCAATTCAGGTTCATATGGTTTGGATTATGATGTTTTAAGAGTGTGGATGTTGAAGGCAATACTGTAACATTTGGTTTTTCATCTATTGATAGTATTGAATTTGGTGGTCAGGAAACACATGAAACAATATGATTGATGATTATCCCAAGTTTGATAGTTGTCAATTAGAATTAGTCTATTTTGAAAGAATTAGTTAAGATCCAAGTGACTTAGAAATAAGATCACAAAGTCCTAAAAATTATAATTCTAACTTTTTTAAAATAGGTTTTTGACCTCTCTTTTCCAAGAATGAGTGCAAAAACTGTTCGGTAAGGGACGATGGTAGCAACTAGTTTGCAGATGCCTACCAGTCAAATATTGTATTCCATGGGCTGCCATCATACAGCTCGACTTTGAGATATTCGCCAGAATCTAGTCCAGAGCCGACCAACCTGTCAAATGTGAGATAGTCGGATTGTCTGGATGGTGATCACCGCCAAGATTATCTGACCAGTGGTATATTATATTCCATGAATTTCCATTATACAGTTCTACCTAGAGGCATTCATCTCGATCAAGACTGGAATCCATAAAAAGCAAAAATGACAAAATTGTAGGGCTGTATTGTGTAAGGTAAAGTGGAACAGCAATCTCCATTGTACATATGGAGTCACAGTTGTCAGAGTGAAGCACATTGTTTGATATTTCATGTCTAGGGGCTGTTGGAACTAGTTGAGATGTTTGTTTGACAAAAGATCAAGCATTTGTGACCCAGTCGGTTTAGATCATATACAGGCCAACACCCAAAGTTCTCTTTAATATAACATCTTAATTGCTGTCAAGAAATGAAATTTATCATACGTTGTCCAATAAAGCGACAATTATGATAGATTCAACGTATATTTACAAACTTCAAAACTATGTCACGTAAATTTAACACCTGTATCTGAGCTAGATTTTGAGGCAAAACTATGTCACGTAAATTTAACACCTTTGCTGGATGTGAATTTTGGGAATTTTTGATAATTTTGGAGAAAATTTAGATCACGTAAATTTAACAGTGAAAACTCTATGTCACGTATTCTTAAGTGTCCAAGGAAATGCAGGTATACCACATTTACTGCATCTGTAAAAGGCAGCCTATCTTTGCTGAGTGAGATTTCACTATACTGCAAAAAATTAAAACGTCATATAAAAAAAGGCATACCGCAAATCAATATCAATATTTAAATAATGAAGACACATAGGGGCTGGTAATAACATGAAAAACATCACAAAAAAAAAACAAAAACAATACTGTTTGCATCCCTGATTGCCGCAATGATATTGCCATTTAGCGGTATGGAAGTTGCAGAAGCAAAGCAGGCAAACGATGAAAAATACACACCTGAGAACATAAAAAAACGCCATGCGAAAAGCAGATAATTATATTACCGAAAACTCGTATGTTTTAAGTTTTGATAAAAAATCTGCAAAGACAACAATGTCTGATCACGAAATCAAAATCATCAAGGATTTTGTTAAAATGCAAAATGATTACGTAGACAAGGTAAAGAAAAACCCAAACATAAAACATTCTTTTGATTCAGAAACAGAAAATAAATTCTCTGAATTAAAGAAGCAAATCAAAGAAAGTAAGAATAAGATCAAATATACAGATTACATATCTGATTGGATTCTTCCTGAGGCATTTGCATGGACTGATGTTTGTGGCGGTTCTTTTGATAACCCACATCCCGAATA
The DNA here is from genome assembly GCA_965204345.1 of Candidatus Nitrosopumilus sp. GTDB lineage: Archaea > Thermoproteota > Nitrososphaeria > Nitrososphaerales > Nitrosopumilaceae > Nitrosopumilus. The sequence goes on along the minus strand of CBDBEK010000005.1, from coordinate 31,765 downwards.
TATCCGAAAAGAAATCTACTCAATTAGCAGTAAAAGCGCTGCCATATCTATAGTAGAAAATTGGGGATATGTGAGGGTTCCAGAATATGCATCAAGTCCTTCTGAATGGTTTAACTCCAACTCTCTAGATTATGGAAAAGAAATCTACTCAATTAGCAGTAAAAGCGCTGCCATATCTATAGTAGAAAATTGGGGATATGTGAGGGTTCCAGAATATGCATCAAGTCCTTCTGAATGGTTTAACTCCAACTCTCTAGATTATGGAAAAGAAATCAGTGCATACAATTGTAATTTCAGAGCATTTAGAGATCAGATTGTTTTAGATAATGATGGCAGATGGGATTTTAACAAGCAAATTAAAGAACCAAATCCTTCATTTCTAGATTATTATCCTCCTGTATGGTGGTGGATTTGGTACACAGGTGTTTGGCACGCTGACGAAATAGGCAAACCTACACAGTGGTAATCAATCCGAAATTTTTTTCTTTTTTTGATGAATAATGACTAATTTTCTTTGGTATTTTTTACCAATACTATTTGGATTTGTAGGTCATGCAATGATTTCAAATTCTTTTGCATATGATGACAAAGATGTTGTCAGAAAAAGCTTCAAACTGGCAATTGGGTCGTCTTGTGTTTGGGGAATTCTGACAATCAGTTATCTTGTTGCACTTGAAATAGATTTTCGGTGCATATACTGTTTTTGAAGGGTTGTCAGCCTTGTTTCTGACAATCAGTCATCTTGTTGCACTTGAAATAGATTTTCGGAGCATATAGATTGACTGCATCAGGGGGGGAATTCTAGCAATCAGTTATCTTGTTGCAATTGGAATAGGAACAGACTGATGAGTGTTTTGCCTCAGGCAGATTTTGATTAGCTGATCACCGTAACCTGACGGCAAAGTAGAAGACCAGCTGGTTATTTGTGGTTTGGAATAAGACTATTCCTATCCAAAATTACCATCCAAGTAGCAAAGGCCAAGACATGGCAGCAAAAATTTAACAACAAGAAGACAGTATGAAAACTATGAGAGAGTCAGAATCTGCGTGGAACAGAAAAGTGTCTGTTCTGAATGTGACCATTCACTTACAAACCACATAATCACAGCAGACAGAAACTCGCAAATTCTCAACGGATAATGCAAGTGATGCCAATGTAATGTAACACTCTATAGAGCAGTAATTATTGAAATTGGCTAAATTTAGGCGTAAAAATCATTGATTTTAACAAATAAAATAAAGCAAAGCATACAATAAGAATTAGGCATGAATAAATCTCAGTTTACATGTGATAATTGTGGGGTGGATATTACAGAATACTATCATATTGGTTACAGGGGCAAGCGTGGCAGGTGCCCAAAATGCGGAGTGGATTTTCCATTAGAATAAAGTGAGTGCCATGCCTAGTACAGACAATAAAAACACATCTGATGAAAACAAGGCAGACAGCACAAAACAAAACAATAACAATCTTGTAGATATGCTATTGAGCAAAAGTCCCATGCAAACACTAGATTCTGAAACCATGATTTTGGAGACACAGAAACGTGTTTGGGGCGCACTCAAGAAGGGCTATGAATACTCTGGAACCATTGACGAGTCTGATAAATTTCTGCGGGCAAACGTCTTCTCAAAACTAGACATGGTAGTCCTTTATGTGGACTTGGTCGGTTCAACCACCATGACCTTGGAAATGCCTGAAGAAAAAATTGCAATCATTATAAGCTCATTTGCTCAGGAGATGGCCTCTATGATTATGCGGCACCAGGGCTACGTTTTAAAATTCGTAGGTGATGCTGTAATTGGTTATTTTATTGGAGAGGGAAACGGATTATTTGCAGCAGATCATGCCGTCAACTGTGCAAAGTCCATGATATCCATAATTCAAAAGGGGATTAACCCCATTCTGAATCAGTATGACTATCCCGATTTAATGGTAAAAATCGGCGTTGATTTTGGAAAAAATATCGTGGTAAGATACGGCTCTGATGTCGAGCATTCTCACGTTGATTTAATGGGACCTGCCATGAATATTGCGGCAAAAATTCAAAACATGGCAAAACCCAACCAAATCTTAATTGGAAGTGACGTCTATCAGCGGCTGCACCCAAAGTTTCAAAAAGACTTTACAGAAATAATCTGGAAAAAAGACGAATGGAAATATCGCTCCAGAGTGACAGGTGAAATATACAGCGTGTTTGAATTTAACGGATAATTTTTAATCAATGATCAAACTGTAAATTTATCTGGACATTCCACGTGTTCATAATGATGCTCGGTAAATTTTTCTTGCACTACATAAATTACAATCTTGTGTAGATCCTTTTCCTGAATGTCTTTTTTGCATCTCAGACAGGCTTTCTTTGATTTCACCATCGTATATGCGATCTAAAATACGAATCTATAAGGATCTGCGATCAGCTCAATTTGAGCTAAAACACCTCAGATTTAGCTAAACAGTATATCAAATGACTAAGGCAAGCCACAAATATGGCAAATATTAGAGAAAATTATGGATAATATGACAGATAACCACATGCGGGATCTATATGGATTAAATCCTGGCATCCCACACATGGCATTTCAATTTCCACGACTGCCACCAAGGTTATCCAACCCAATGTTTAAGGTCCATGAAAATCCCATGAAGGAACAATTCTTACGTAATGCTGATACGATTAATCAAAAACTTCAGGGATTCCAGCACATGTATCAGCAGTATGCCGCGGGTCTGCTTACGATGAGTTCTGGAATTATTCCTCCGGGACACCCGCTGTACACACGACAGACCTCAGTGTCTGCACTTCGGACTGAAAATGAAAAATTACTAAAGGAGAACATGGAACTCAAGAAAAAACTAGAGAAAAAGCCCGGTTCAGCATAGTCAGAATCCTTATTACTTTCAAAAATCAGTTTTACTATATGACAAAAACTCCTGCAGACAAATGGAGAGGCATTATAACAAAACACAAAAAACAATGTCAAAAAATTATGGAAATATCTGACAGCATAAGATATGCGGGAATTATCAATGCCTATGGCAGAACCTTGACCGGAATAGTAAGACCCAATCTCAAGCCCCTTTTAAAATCCGAACAAGTAAAAAATGAATTTTTTATAGTTTCAACTCTAATGTCCCTGAGAAAAGATACTGGCAGCACTGTTGGAAAACTCGAACATGTTGTTTTACAGCATCAAAAGGTTTCAATTGTAATCTTACACAAAAATAACATGACATATTACGTCTCAATAAACAGAAAAGAAAAGAATTTAGAGAAAATAATATCTCTAATCAAAAAATCAATCTAAGCTGGGGTAAATCCCTGGTATCCGCCTGTTTGTTGATCCTTGTCATCAAAGCTTGGCTCAAACAAAGATATGAGATAATCGTCTGGATCTAAAATTACCGCATTTTTACCTGCATCCTTCTCGACAATGTCTCGATGAATTGTAACGCCTTTGGATTTTAATTCATCAACTGCTGATTTTACATCCCCCACAAGAAAGCCGATGGTTATTCCGTTTTCAATAGAACTTCCAATGTGCTGTGCTGTTAGTGATGCGGGATGCAAACTCAATAAAGCTCCAGACGTGCCCAGATCCACCCATGACCTTCTCTGACTCTTGATTGGAAGGCCTATGATTTCGTGGTAAAATTGCAGGGATTTGTCTATGTCCTTGACAGCCAAAATTACGTTGCCTACTTTTTTGATGTTCACGTTAATTATACTCAGAGAAGTTCTTCTTTAAATTAATTGTTATTGTACTTCAACCATGGTCTCGGTCCTGTCCACTCCTATGATTTTCTGAATCTGATTTGCCACATCTTTTATTTGTGATAATTCTTCCACATCAATTATTGCAACTGCATCAAACTGCCCACTGGTGGGAAAAGAATCTGCCACGTTTGTAATTTTTCTCAGTCTTGCGGCAATCAATTTTTTAGGGGATTTTACCAAGATTATTGCCCTTACCAACCCAAATTAACCTCCACTTCAATCAGTGTCTCAGTTGTTACGATATCCTTGATTTTTTTAAAATCAATAACCATGCCATTGATCTCATCGATGTTTCCTTGTAAAAGAACGCTGATATCTGCCCTGCCTGCAACAATCATTACCTGTTTTACAATTTTACGCTTTTTCTTTAGAATACTAACAACAAAATCCACTTTTCCAGGCCTAACCGTAATTAGACACAGTGCTCTCATAGATAGTATACGTCATTGGATCGGATAAAGATTCCTAATCAAATGCCTCTTGAGAGCGGGATTCCTCAAGATATGCCCGCCTTTCCTCGTTGACTTTTTCCTGGTCAATCTCAATATCATCATCAACTATGACTATGCCCATGTCTCCAATTGACTCATCCTTTGCTTTTTTGGTCTTTGCCTTGGATTTGGCAGTTTTTGCCTTTGTTTTTTTGGTCTTTGCCTTGGATTTACTGGTCTTTGCAGGTGCTTTTGTGGTCTTTGCAGGTGCTTTTGTGGTCTTTGCAGGTACTTTTTTGGTCTTTGCCTTGGATTTGGCAGTTTTTGCCTTGGATTTACTGGTCTTTGCAGGTGCTTTTTTTGCATCTTTTTTTGCATCTTTCTTTACTGTCTTTTTTTCAGCCATTAATGTCGAAAATCAAGAGGTGGGATAGCTTTTAAAGATTATGCAGAATATGTTTTTACCATGAAATTCATCATGTATATTTTATAGACAGCCCAAAACCAAAATAATTTCTTTTTGTTTGTCTCAACGATCAAAAAATATTGTATAATGGTGGTGCCGAGGGCATGATTTGAACAAGCGACAGCCCGGTCTTCAGCCGAGTGCTCTCCCAGGCTGAGCTACCTCGGCACTTAGAAAAAATTAATCTAGTTGAGGAATTAAAGTTTGTCTTTTTCATATTGATGGAATCACACGCCAAATTTGATCTAAAAATAAGCAGATCAGCGGCATTTGGACATTCTCAGGATATCCGTCTTTTCTTGACAGGATCTTATTTGTCACTATTTACAAATCACTTTTGCAATGTATTTCAGACTGTTCAGGCAGTGATACGCTCTGATGCAGATAACCATCATCCCTGCATCTTATGTAAAACCCCTAGGCATAACAACCAAATTTTCTTAATTTCAGATTCGGCCAAGCTGATACTGCCTTCTCCTTTGTGCTATGCTCCTTTGCTTTGAATCCAAACCAGCGTCAGATATTCAAGTTTTTGATCACAAAATACATGGTTTCAAGGAGTAATCTAATCCCAGAAATCAAAAAGGGTTTTCCAACCATTAGAAAATCAAATGATTATGCAGAATTGATTTTGACGGGAATAACTTAAAGGATTTTAACATGGGTTATCTGGGAAAAGACGTGAATTCTTTGAACTCTGGAAAAATAAAGGATCATATAATTAGCAGAGCAGTATGATGGCAATCAAGAGGGATTGATCGACAGATGGTTAAAACATTAAAACATACTATAGTTGACGATAAACAATTGAATGTCACAAAAATAAAAAAAACATCCATGAATGGATTTGGTGGAACTAGTAGAATAAACCACGATTCAAGCAGGTTCTATGATAGAAAACTATTTGATTCAAAAGAAAAAAAAGACCAACAAACAGAAAAAGAAAACAAATTAGGCAAATATCTTGACAGCGTACTATGTAAAAACAGTGAAAATCTAAAATGTATACCGGATTCGAGTGTTCATTTGATGGTCACTTCGCCCCCTTACAATGTAGGCAAGGATTATGATCAGGACTTGAATCTAATCGAATATGTCAAAATGCTAGATAACGTATTTGCAGAAACTTACAGGATATTAATCAATGGCGGTAGAGTTTGTATCAACATAGCAAATGTAGGACGTAAACCGTACGTTCCGTATCACAAATTCATTATTGATTCAATGCTAAGAAATGGATTTCTGATGCGAGGCGAGGTGATTTGGGAAAAAGGAGCTTCTGCCGGAAGTTCTACTGCCTGGGGCTCTTGGCTATCAGCTTCAAATCCTGTTTTAAGGGATACACATGAGTACATACTTGTGTTTTCCAAGGGAAAATACAACCGCGTAAAAAAGAAAAGCACCATAACACGTGATGAATTTTTAGAGTACACAAAAAGTGTTTGGTCATTTAAAACAGAACAGGCAAAAAAAATCAAGCATCCTGCACCATTCCCCATAGAGTTACCCTATCGATGTATTCAGTTGTACACGTTCAAAAACGATGTAATCTTTGATCCTTTTTGTGGGTCCGGCTCATCAGCTATAGCTGCAATATTATCAGATCGTCATTATGTTATGGTAGACAACAATTCAAAATACACAAAGGTGGCAAAAGATAGAATCAAATCGTTTAATAAGAACATTCAAGATTCCCAATAGCCCTCCCATTTCTTGTAAATATCAATATCTTTGCCATCCTCTCTTATCCAGTCTATCGGGATTTTTTTAGTCTCTGAATCTTCTACCATTAGTCTGATGGCTTCTTTTGAATACTCAACGCCCCGAGGATTTGTATTTTTTGGAGGTTTCTTAAAGTAATCATTCTCTCCTAGATTGTTAAAAATTTTATTTTGTACTGCTTGGGGAATATAGAAGAATCCGCCATCACTTGAGTTCCATACGATTTGAATAAATATCATATCGGCAGTAGGGGTGTAAGAATCCACAAACGAGTCGATTTTATTCCAATCAACCGTCCAGATAACCTTTATTCCAGAAAAGGTATTTCCTGTTATGGTCTTTATTGATATTCTTGTATCTAACACAATAACATCGATTTCCTTTTCTGTAATTGGCATGTCCGTAGAGATATTGGGTTTTCCAAAATAATGACGCAGTAATGCAATTATGATTCTTTCTCGCACTGAACCTATTTCCATTCCTAATTTGCCACCTCTTAATGCTTCAGCTTCGGCCATGACGAATAACTTTGGTAATTTTGTGTTTATTTTTTTAACAATATCCAAATCTGTAAAAAGATCCCCTATTTCCAATATCTAACCACAGTTTAGAGATTATATAAGATACGTTAATGCTTTGTGTTGTGATGGAGTATACGCAAACCACTGGCATATCAGAATCCCAAAGGCGGCATATCCACGTTGAAAGACAGCTAGAGAAAACATGCTTTCTCTACTCAAAAGTCCGATTGACGGTTATGTTGGTAATAAGGCGGTTAATTTGGAACTTGGCAAAGTAGGAAGGATTTGATCCGGTCAACTAGGTGTTAAATCCAAATTTGCAACAGGCGATATTTTTTGCGTTAAGAAATTAGGTCATTTGCTTTATTCAATCACGCAGGTTAACAAGCCAAATTTTTCCAATATGACCAGATTTAGATGACGGCACTTGACACGGATAAGAAGGCGGCACTAACTTAGCAGACCCTGATTTTGAGCCTGTCTATTTTTATAGCAAATTAAAAAATTTTGGCATGCTATGCGATTAGCTGATCTTCCATGGCACATCTTTTATGTTTTTTCGTTTATTGACTAGTCTGCCAATCACAAACAGTAAATCCGACAACCGGTTAAGATATTTTATGCAGTTTGAATTGATTTCATCTTTTTCACTTAATTGGACAACTTGGGTTTCTGCACGTCTTACAACGGTTCGTGCGTGGTGTATTTGAGCTGCTGCACTATTGCCTCCTGGCAAAACAAAGTTTGTTAGTGGCGGCAACTCTGACTCAAGCAGATCAATATCTTTTTCCAAGGATTCAATCATCCCCAATGAAACCCTGTTTTTTACATCATTTAGATTTGGATTTGAGAGATCAGCTCCTACCAAAAAAAGCTCATTTTGAATTCTTGTTAAAATTTGAGTGATGTCTCCATCCAAAGTATTTGCAAGCGCAATCCCTATGGAAGCATTTGCCTCATCTACCGTGCCATATGAGATAATTCTTGTATGAGATTTTGATATCCTGTAATTTCCTTGCAGTCCTGTATTTCCATCATCCCCTGTTTTTGTGTATATCTTCACAAGTTTGTTACTTTGAGATAATTATTATGTTATTCGCAGTCATTTTGTATTAAAATTCATTAGGAGAAAAGACTGCAATATACACATGACGATCTCTGATTTCTTCAGAATAGCTGCAAAGCTAAAAAAAGTTCAAAGACAGGGATGGGTCGACAAGCTATCTGTGGATGTGCCCGAATCCGTTGCAGACCACACTTACGTCATGGCAATAATGGGCATGGTAATATCTGATCTTGAAAATTATAATTCTGAAAAAATCCTCAAAATGATTTTGCTGCATGACTTGGCCGAATCCCTCGTTGGAGATTATACCCCGGAGCAAATCACGGCAGAAAAAAAGAGGGAATTGGAAAACAGTGCATTTGAGGACATACTGCAAAATTTGCCTCAACGCATACAGGCTGCTTATCTGAAATTATGGCAAGAGTATCAAGAAAACAGTTCTTTTGAATCACAGCTAGTACATCAAGTTGACAAGTTGGAAATGGCACTTCAGGCCAAGTTATATGAAAGGGAAGGATATTCTAAGGAAAAAACAAATTTATTTTCAAAGTCGGCAGAAAGCAGCATTACAAATACTAAATTAAAAGAGCTGTTTGGACAAATTATGGATAAATGATGCTATGGCCCAGGATGAAAAGGATCAGTTAATTGATGCGCAAAAACAGGTAATTGGAATACTGTTTGAAGTTGTGAAAAGATTACAAGCAAACAACAATTTGGATGAGGAATATTTTAAGATCATTACAAAGGAAGCTAAGAACCATGATCGTATTGAAAGAATATTAAGTAAGAGAACTGAAAATGCAAAAATTGTCAGTACGCTGTTAGAGAAATTGGAAACCTAGCTTCCGCAGCCGCAATCATCATCGGAAATTATTCGCAAGTGTGCTGTTTGCTGATGCTTGTCTTGAATGTAGCTTGCCAGGTTTGTAATTCGTATTCTCGGCTCCCTAAAGGACCAGCTCCCCTCATTTTCAAACCAAAATTCAATTTCATCCAGATCATATCTTTCGTTATTTTCTACAAGATTTCTAAAGATTGTTTTGATATCCTCCTGTTCTGATTCAGACAGCTTGGATTTGTCCTCAACCATGGTGGTGATTTCATTTAGTTTGATTATGACATTGTTTGTTAGGGGCACTGACTAGATTAGCTTGAAATTCTATAACAATCTTTTGAAGTGAAATTGTTTTTATAATGATTTGAATATTTGCCAGCTATGCAATATTTTCAGGCTTTAAAACTAGGCCAAAAAAGAGTTGCAGAGTCCAGGGAATATCTAAACAGGATAACTGATGGAAAAGCCATGCCTGCTTTGGCCCTAGTAGACACAAAATCCAATGTATGGGAGCCTGTAGGCCAAGAAAACCTGTATGCCTTTGTTGATGAATCCGCAGGATTTGTTCTGACAGATACTAGCGGATATATCCTTGCACTAGTTGATAAGACAGGGTCTTCAAAGACCATAGTCCAAGGTGTAACCAGGCAACAAAAGGAGGCATGGGAGAAAATATTCCAAAATGACAAAATTGCAAAATTTGAAGGCAAAGTAATTTTACCCGTATGACCTCAAAATAAAACGTAAAACTTTAGTTATGATATGGCATAGGATAACAAATGAGCAGGTTTTCCCAAGAGATTGAGGTTAACGGTCACCTGATTGATTCCTCAATTTTAACAAAAATATTTGATAAAATCATGGATTTGCAAGGGGAATTTCAAGTACAGGAAATTGACATTGGCAAAATGAAGCAGGATCAGTCATTTGCAAGATTGCTAATTTCAGGCAAAAATCAAAAGCATTTGAATGAAATTCTAGAAACTGTTTACCGTCTGGGTGCTGTCTCTAAGATTCAAAAGGAGATTACTCTGAAGAAATCCCCTAAAAACTATGTGATGCCTGATAATTTTTACAGCACTACTAACAATCACACAAATGTTTTTCATAAGGGGCAATGGATCTCAGTTGAAAATATGATGATGGATAAATGTATCATGGTAAAAGGAAGACGAGCATTTTGTGTTCCTGTCAGGGATGTCAGAAAAGGTGATCAGATAATTGTTGGAGAGGAGGGCATTAAGATTATTCCTCCTGAACGCCCAAGGGAAGGCGTCAATGTATTTGAATTTATGGGAAGTTCAAGTTCCAGTGAACGCCCAACCCAACACATAGCTAAAAAGGTTGCAGATGATATTTACAACACCAAAAAGAAGGGCGGAAAAATAGTCATTGTTGGAGGTCCTGCAATAGTTCATACCGGAGCAGATGATGCAGTATCAGAACTAATCAGATCCGGATATGTTGATGGGGTACTGGCAGGCAATGCCCTTGCAGTTCACGACATAGAATATGCCACACTAGGGACATCCTTGGGGATGAATGTTCATGATGCGACATTGGCATTTCACGGGCATCGAAACCATATGGATACCATCAATGCAGTCTTTAAGGCAGGTTCAATTTCCAACATGGTAAAAACTAAAAAATTAACAAAAGGAATAATGTACGAGTGCGTAAAAAATGACGTTCCATTTGTTTTGGCAGGCTCTATCAGGGATGATGGTCCACTGCCTGATGTCATTACCGATGTCGCACAAGCTCAGCGTGAATATAAAAGGGTTCTAAAGGACGCCAGCATGGTAATTATGATTTCAACCATGCTGCACTCTATTGCAACAGGAAATATGCTTCCTGCAAATGTCAAGGTGATCGTCGTAGACATTAGTCAGCCAACAGTTACAAAACTGATGGATCGTGGAACTTGGCAAGCGTTGGGAATAGTCTCTGATGTCGGGGCGTTTTTGCCAATGGTAGCTCAAGAGATTAAGAAAAAAAAGAGATAATCACGAGTCAATCTCAGATAGCAATCGCATGCCTTCCAAGTCAAGTTTTGCTTACATGGGTGTGACGTAATGTACTGTTTTAGATATTGCAGGCGGTTCTGGCAAATTTTGATTATCTGATCACTGGAATTTAACAGCAAATTGTCAGAGATAATTTTCTTGACAATTATCTTATTCTGAATTGAATATCGTATCTCAAGTCTTCCCTGGTTTGTATCGAGTTCCCTGAACCGTGAGTAAAGCCTGCCTGAATCAGAGCCCCTCTTGAACCGAATTACTCCTGTTTATGATATGTTGATAAACCATCATGTGTCTTGGAATATTATGTCGACTCCAAGACGAGATCATATCAAGGAAGGAATTACCGTTTTAATAGAAACAAAAGAGAATCAAGGTACTGGAAAATTAACACAGGGGACCGTATCTGAAATTCTTACCTCCAGTCAAGTACATCCTCATGGGATAAAGGTCAGGTTAAAAGACGGCCAAGTGGGTCGTGTAAAGCAAATCGCTGGAGAAAGCAAGGATGAACCAGATACACAAGAATCAGTGGACTAGGAGAAAAAAGAGATACCTGAAACAAAAGACCAACACAATGAATTCAAGGAATCTATCAAAGGATAAAAACATGGAACGTATAGACGATAAGATCATAATTGATGGGATAAAACACAAAGCACAAGAAAGATTTGCCATAGCCGTGCGTTCTTTTGGTAATTCATCTGATGGATGTTTTGTAGGTGTGCCTGTTACGCTAACGGCTTACGTTTAACGGAATTGTAATAGATTGTTTAAATGGTATTACTGTTTATGTATATTGTCCGTACTCGAACCCTCTAGGTCTGCTTTTGCAGGCGAACTAGGGGCTGATGTGTGTGCGAGACATTTTATCTTAATTCTTTGAGAATTTCTGTGTTAATTTTTTCTAATTCGTCTATCTCAGTAACTCCTTTTATCGTATAATATTTTCTACATTTATTTTATCAAAAAAAATTATCAATAATTGGTTTTCTAGATGAGTGTATGTTAGTGAGATCCAGAATTTGAAAGTTTTTAGTGATTATTTTGGTGTCAAAAATTAGAAAAGGATTTTTTAGGTTTAAAGAGATATGGAGAAAAATTTGGATTCTAATTATAATCAACAAATCTAGGGTTCTGCCAAATTTTGATGATCTGATCGCTGGAATTTATGATAAATTGCAAGAGATGAGTTTCTTAAAAATTATCAAGATGTCATCATCAAAAAATCTCAAAGTGTAATTCAGAGATTGTTAAATCTGTGATTTATAGCATAGATCACCAAAATTTATCAAAACCCGTTAGATGGCTGAGTTTACGGTTATTTCATATGTGCCTTCTTTTTTGCCGTCTGTAATTATTATTTCATCTTCTTCTATAAACTGATGTTTTTCATATAGTTGGGTTAGCATGATGCAGTCCTTGTTATTTACCTTCATGTCATAGGTTTTTCTTTTGAATTTTAACTTGAAGATTTCATCTTTTACAGGAAATCCTTCTCTAATTGATTTTGGTAGACTCACATACTTGTATTTGGCCTCACTTGCAGATAGATTCTTTACAAATTCCATTCAAAGCACCTTTTTCCTGTATGTAAAGCAAAGGTCAAGATTGTCTGGCATCACTCTAAATCCTGTTCCGTGATCATGTGGTCTTCCGTTTGGGTACTGTCCTATTCTGATCTCGACAACAATTTTTCCCTTATTGAGTAATTTGACAAAGCTATCAAAACCAAAACCATGCATCAACCAAGCTTCATTGAAGTGAAACTCCTCTTTTTTTCCCTTTCCTCTATGGTCTGCTTTGACATACAACAGGTTTTTAGGATACTTTCGATTAAATTTTTTTTCTAGATTCTGCCTTTCCCAATATGGTGCAGGCATTGAACCATAACCAGAATGAGATATCTCTATTATGTCATCATGAACATTTATCTTGAATCCCTCTTTGTTACAACATGAGCCTTTTGAGACTGCACTAATTGTGACGTGTAGCTTCTTTCTTCCGTTGTCTGTAGGATGACCAAATTTTTCCAGTAATTTTGTGTTTATCTTTTTAGGCATTGGGGATTTTGTAAACAATGTAATCTTACTTGATGATCCTTTTCTTGTTGACTTTAGTTCTGTTTGGTGTCCGTCAGGTCCTGCAATGTTGTTTTCTTCAATACCTAACAGATCCTCTAATGTCTTGCCGATTCCGGTATTTCCACTTCTATGGGTTTTGACGAATCCTTGTTTTTTGATTTTCTTTAGATCTTGTATAAGCTCATTGTATTTTTTCATAATCAAATCTTACCTCAAATTCAATATTTCATAATAATGACGCTTTCACGTGTCATCGTCTTACCTGTCTCTTTTGAGATGTTCTCTGGTGCATTTTTTGATGGCATTGCCTTGTTTGGTATATCTCTTTGAATTATATTCTTAACCTTGAACCCATGCTTTCTTCCCAACTCAATAGTGATTAGGTCAGTTGGTATCACTACACGCCTTACCGTTCTATTTGCAACTACAAAACAGCAATGGCTCTTTTCTGGTACCAAATTATTAGATATTTCATCCAGACATTTGTCAAGATCATAAAAAAATGAATATACTGCATCTGCTCTATAGGGTTTTTTGTTCTTTGTCAACTCAATGTCATTTTTTCTAACTTTGTCTAGTGTATGATTTAGTATTTCAGAATCTAAATCATTGCCTGTCTTGTATTTTCCACCTAAACCTACCTTGTCTACTGCTAAGGTCTGTTCTTCGGGTAGTTCAAGCCATAAGCTAGAGTGTTTTGAGAACTGGCCATAAGCTACGGTTGTTCCATGATCACCATAGGGAGGTGATGTAACAACAAGATGAGCTTTTTTGTCTTGTAATATGTTACTATTGATTTTAGAAAAATTACTTGTAATATCTCTTGAGTCTCCAAGTAGTATATGAGCTTGTCCTTTTGGATCTTCATTAACCAAATCTATCATTTTGTTTATGTTGTCTTGTGTAATTTGTTTGAAGAATTCCACGGGTTTTGGGTTAAACATTGCTTTATCTGAATCTGACATTCTATGAATCTTCCATGCACCGTTGCGCTGATAGCTAGACTTTCTAATGGTCAATGAAAGACATATCTTGAAAAAATCTCTAATGTTTTTGTCACTTATCTTGAATATGTGGTGTTTCAGAGTGGTAAGTGTTTTGACCGTATCTGGTTTGTACCAATTATCAACATCCAATCTGTCTGGCAAGCATTCCAAATGATAATTGGAATCAAGATAATCTCTAGCAGATTTGTTTAGTATTTTTTCCAATGTTTTGTTTAGATCTTTATGTATTGGTGTCGTCTTGACCTTTGATAATAAAACTGCAAATGGGTTTACATCAATTCCGATAGCATGATTCCCATGCAGTATTGTTTCAAGTAAAACTCCACCAGAACCCATGAATGGATCAAAAACGACATCCGTTTTATTCTTGGCATATTTTGTGATAATTCTTTTTGCAATCTCAGGATGCATACGTGCAGGATAAAGATGTAATGCATGAGTGTACTGTCTGGTACTTTTATCTAGAAAAGTCCACTCTGTTTTTTGCAACTGCTTATTGTACAGATGTTTAGTATTTGTGATTTGCGTCATGTCTCGATCATTGCCTTTTTTTGATTGGCTTTACATTGGTTATTAGGTTACTCTTTTCAGATTTGATCTCCCAGCCAAACTGATCTCTGACATCTAGATCAAAATTGGTAACTATGCTTTGAGGAATGTTAGATCTCATACTGATAGAATTTCTAGTGGTTTTGTTAATGAATGTCTTTTCTTCCATAGGTGATGATTATTAGTATTGTCATATAGAATTATCTATACAATTACTTTCAAGCTGAGATGACACATTAAAACTAAATCGATTAAAAACGGCTTTGTAAACAGACACCTAGAGGGAATTACAATAAGATAAGGGAAAGGCTCAAGGCCACACGCAGATTAGATGATGATGAATCATCTCAAAGATTTTTGAATCTTAAAGATTTGTCACATCTTTGTAAAGTCACATCCATGGTTAGATAGTAGACTTCTACACAAACAGCTAATATTGACTTGAGGTTGGTCATGACAAATACTTTGACTTGATAAAACAAGCTGGAAGAAAACCAAACTTTGCAAATAATTTTGGAAAAAAATTAGGAAAGTAGCCATAGTAAATTAAGGTGATTCCATCAAGGTGACGCCTAAAGAATGGATTGACAAATCCATTTGTAGAGAGATAAACAATATTTTGAGATTATGTGGGTTTAGATGGTTGTCCAACGGTAAGAATATCTGTTGGCGTAGAATGATCTCATAATTTTATTTTAACTGTCTAACAAAAGGTTCTGTGATGGTCTGGTGCGATAATATCTTGCTTTGAACCGTCTTTTCGTGTGTGATATCTTACTAACTTCATGCCTCTTTGAATGGATTTGTCCATAATTGTAGAGAAACCTACTTGAATTTATGCCTATCTCTTCAGCGCAACATGCTACCTATTCACAAGATTTCTAAAACAACGCAAGGCAATAATTCTAGTTCTCATCTAGGTTATTGGCCATCATGCTAGTCTCTTTTTTTGTACTTGCAGAATCAGCACAAGATGATGCCCTAAAAGAACATGAAGGACTAAAAAATATCAGGCTGAAGGGATTACTGTATTTAATTTAGGCGCAGTATTGGGGATATCTCCCTTTTTTACAGCGTCAAAAAAGCTCTCAATCATCTTAATCCCAGAAACAACTTTGGGTGCATTACTTTGTATAAATTCAAGTTTTTCAGAATGAGATTTGGGTTTGTGTTCTAGATAGTTCTGATATACGCTAGAGCCATCATAATCCACATATGCAATTCGGGCACTAAAGTCAGTTCTTTCTAGAACAAGACTGTCTCCCCCAACTATTGCAGTGTGATATGGATGAACTATTAGGGATTCGGATAGCTTTTGGGACGTGTTGATTTTTAATTTTTGCAGGTCCGTACCAAATGCGTTAAAATCAGCTAAGAGATAAAATGTCGCATCAGGCTTTGTAGTTTTAACTCCGTCAATGGCAGATAATGCATGATGGGTATATTCGCCCATAATCTGATGGATGCTACGCGTTACATCAAAATACTCGTCCATTTCCTTGCTTATTTCAAATCCTGCAACGGCTGCATGCTGAATCGGGGTTGAAACTGCCGTATATTCAGTTGCAAGGATTTTTTTAAATTGGCCCTTCAAGTCGACTGCATGCTGTGGAAATACGACATAGCCCAGCCTGTAACCGCCTGCCGCATGGGATTTGGAAAGGCCGTTTGTTACAAATGTGCCCTCTGGATATATCTTCCCCATGCTGACAAACCTGGAAAAATCATATGTTGTTTGAGCATAAATTTCATCAGAGATGATGGCAATGTTTTGCTCTCTGCACACATCGGCAATTTCTTCTAATTCCAACTTGTCATAAAGCAGACCCGTGGGATTGTGGGGATTGTTTAGGATCAGCACCTTTTGCCGGTCCTGCAGCCGTAATGCCAGCTTTCTTAGATCATTTGGGGATATTTTTTTATTTGCCCTAGTTGGCAGCATGTGATAATTTTTCTTCAAAAACCGGATTTGCGGAAGATATCCCAGCCAGGCAGGAGTAGGTAAAATTACGGTTCCATGCAGAATTTCTAGCAAATTAAAGATTAACTCCTTGGTTCCAGGGCCCACATAGATCCTTTCTGGTGCAACGTCCATGCCAAAATAGTGTTTGTTGTATTTGGAAATGGCATTGCGCAGCTCAGAAATGCCCGGTACAGCAGCATATGCACCCTTGTCAGCATTTTTGATTAGTGCATCCTGAATTAGTTTTGGAACCGGAAATGGGGACTGTCCAAAGGCAAAGCCGTAAAACCCGAAATTACATTGAGGACTAGGGCAATCTGAGTGAAATTCCTGCAAAAACGTATTCAGCTTGAGATTTTCAGGCATCTCAATGTCTTCTACTTGCTGATCAACTACAAACTTCATTGATGTGTCTTATAAAGCATGAATTATAGATAAAACGTGAAATAGAAAATATCAAAGAGTGAGATTTTATCGACCTAATTTTGGAATTTCACTCAAAATTTGAGGGTTTTCAAGCGAAGACAGGTCGCCAGGGTCATCTCCTAGAAGCTTTGATTTTAGTAATCTGCGCATAATTTTTCCGGTTCTGGTTTTTGGAAGATCAGATAGCTGAAAAAGAAATTTGGGCTTTGCTACCTTGCCTATCTTTTCAGAGACATAGTCTGATATTTCAGAGGAACTAACTGATTCGGATTTGTCATCTGCCACAAAAAATACGACGATTGCCTCGCCGGTAAGATCATCAGGAATTGCAACGGATGCAGCATCAGATATCTTGCTGTGGGAGATTACGGCATGCTCGATTTCAGCAGTACTCATCCTGTGGCCAGAAACGTTGATCACATCATCTGTTCTTCCACGCATGTACCAAAGATCATCACCATCAACATAGACATAGTCACCATGAAACCAAGTATCCTCAAAGCGAGACCAGTATGTCTGAATATATCGGTCATCATCATTTAGCAGGCCGCGAGTCATTGCAGGCCACGGCGAATTAATAATCAGATAGCCATTTTTTTGGCGTATGGGATTTTTTTCATCATCAACTACATTCAGGTCCATTCCGGGTACGGGAATTCCAACAGTGGAGGGCTTTAAGCTCATGCCGGGAAACACAGACAGCATTGCACCGCCAATTTCAGTACCTCCAGACAAATTCACTATTGGAATTTTTTTATTGCCGACTTTTTCATACAGCCACCACCATGAATCCTCATCCAAGGGCTCACCTGTTGTTGGAATGTTTTTTATTTTATCCAATGAAAAAGATTTCAAGGGCTCGGCATTGTTTTTTTTAAATAATCTTACAGCTGTTGGAGATATTCCAAAAATTGTCACATTATAGTCTGATAGCATCCTCCAAACCCTGTCAGCTGTAGGAAAATCCAGTGCACCGTCATAAATTACTGCATTGGCACCCCTAATCAAAAGACCATAAACATTCCACACTAGTCCTGTAATCCATCCGATATCTGCAGGCCAAAACAGGGTATCTTGTGCCTGAATGTCTGTCAGGTAGGCGGCCTGATGTCCTGCAAAAACAGAAAAGCCGCCATGCGTGTGAATGACTCCCTTGGGCTTGCCCGTAGTGCCAGATGTATACAAAACAAACAACGGATCCTCTGAATCAAGAACCTCTGTCATGCAGTTGTCATTTTGAGCAGAAACAAGCTTGTCATAAAAAATGATTTTCTCAGACTCTGAATGTTTGTCAACTCCCTTGTATGGAATTATGATTATTTTTTCAACCATAGTATTCAAAACTGCAGATTCGACAGATTTTTTTTGGGATACTGCTTTTCCTTTCCGATTAAACCCATCAGAAACTAAAAGAACCTTTGCATGACAGTCCTGCAGTCGTATCTGCAGTGATTCTGTGCTGTATCCAGAAAAAATAACAGTTTGGACTGCTCCGATTTTTGCAGATGCCAGGATGGCCAAAATCGACTCTTCAATCATGGGCAAATATATTGCAACTACGTCTCCTTTTTTGACACCGATGGACTTTAGCCCATTTGCAAGCTTGGATACTTTTTTGTCCAATTCCAAATAGGATAACTGCGATTTCTTTCCATCCTCAGATACAAAGTAATATGCAGTCTTTTCAGGTGAAAGCCTGGAGAATCTTTCTACAGATGATTTGTAGATGTTTGTTTTTCCATTTACAAACCATTTTGTCCATGCAATTCCCTGTGAACTGTCTAGTACTTTGGAGTAAGGCTTGTCCCAGACAATGCCAACATCCTCATCTACTGACCTCCAAAACCACTGTAGATCATGCCTGGCATTCTCAGATAGTTCCCTAAGAGAGGAGATGTTGTGTTTTTTCATAAATTTGTAAATGCTGGATTCTTGGATCTGCTGCTTGGTTGGAACAAATTCAAAATCAGACAAGGTTTAGTTTTTTAAAACCTAGGAGGGTAAAAAGATTTTTTTTATCTCTCTCTCTCAAGAAATATCAATACCAAGGCGTCTGGCACATGCAATAGCTGCCTTGCCTGCATCCTCGTCTATTCCGGCATCAAGTAACTTTTGAGTCCAGCCGGTTTTGGCACCCATTGTATTTTCACGGTAATATTCCCGTAAAATAACGCCTATCTCACCATCCAACCTGTGCCTAGTGGCGTCATTTATCCCTGCCTGAAGAATGGTTGCATCAGATGCAGCTAGAATCTTGATAAATTCAATATTTTCCAAGGAAAGATCAGCCATCAGGTCTCAATTTGCTTCTTCAATAAATCCAACGTTAATGCAGGATCTGCCTTTCCCCTCGTCTTTTGCATGACTTTGCCTACCAGATAATTGATTGCCTGGGGATTTGATCTTGCCTGTTCTACAGCAGATGCCTCCTCAGAGATTATCTGTGCAATAATATCCTGCAATTCATCTGCATCAGAAACATTTCCAAGGTCTAGCTCTGAGATAACAACGGAGAGTTCCTTGCCTGTCTTTAAAATTTCATGCAGTGCATTTTTGGATGAATTTCTGGAAATTCTACCTGATTTAATGGAATCTGCCAATTCCCTGAGATGTTTGGATGAAAGCTTGGATGATTCCCGTTTTTCCCGGGTATCTACTAGTCCCATCAACTCTGTTGTAATAATATTTGCGACTTCTTTTGCATTGGATGCGGTATGGGATTCCTCAAACAGATCAGAGTAATACTTGTCAGATGATAAGACGTCTGCGACCTGGGGAGGGATGCAATATTTGGAAACGTACCGCTCTTTTTTGGAGCTGATGCTCTCAGGCATCTCGGATTTGAGTGTCTTTTGAATTTCAGAATCCATCCTAATCCATGGAATGTCCCCCTCTAAGAAATAACGATAGTCAAGATCCTCTTCCTTAGAACGGGAAGAAACAGTAATTTTTCTCCTGTCGTCCCAGTGGCGGGTTTCCTGAATGATTTCTATGCCTCTGGAATTCAGGCTTTCCTGTCTTGTAATCTCAAAGTGGACGGCCTTTTCTAAATCATGAAAGGAGCCGATGTTCTTAATTTCGACTTTTTTGCCGCCCTGAATTGAGACGTTGGCATCAGCCCTCATGGCACCCTCCAAACTGGGGTCTGCTACGCCAAGGTTTGCAAGAAGGTCAGATAAAATGTTAAGAAAGTCCCTCACTTCCTTTGGGGTTTCAAAATCAGGCTCTGTTACTATCTCCACTAGAGGCGTACCTGCCCGGTTGTAATCAACTAATGTTATCTGATTTTTGGCAGAACAGCCCTCGTAAATCAGACGGCCCGGATCCTCTTCTAGCTGAATTCGCGTGATTCTGATTTTTTTATCGCCTACCATAACTGAGCCGGTACCCCCAACGCTGGTATTGCCATAAATATTCAGCTGTGTGATCTGGAAATTTTTTGGAGAGTCTGGATAGAAATAATTTTTTCTAAAAAACGCAATCTTTTCAGGAATGGAACAGTTTAGTGCCATGGCAATTACTGTTGCTTTTTTGACTGCCTCTTGGTTTAACCTAGGCAGGCTTCCAGGCAGCCCTACACAGACAGGACAGATATTCTCATTGATTTTTAGTTCACGGTAATTTGCCTTGCATGGGCAAAACAGCTTGCTATTTAGGTTAGTTAGTTGGCAGTGAATTTCCAATCCAATCATAGTCATAATGGAACCTCCGGCAAGGAGACTGTCTGTTCCAAGGCATATGCTGCCTGCAGTAACAGCTTGTCGTTCATGGAATTTGCCATCAGCTGAATTCCGATTGGCAGTCCTGCTGAATTTGCAAAAGGAACTGAGATTGCAGGCTTGCCGGTAAGGTTGGCAGTTACGGTGTTAATGTCAATCAGAAACAAGGATACGGGATCATCGATTTTTTCACCTAGCTTAAATGGCGGTATTGGGACAGTGGGCGCAATCAGCAGGTCAAATTTTTTAAATGCCTCGTTTATCTCCTTTGTAAGCTTGCTTTTTACTTTTAATGCTTTTAGGAAATACTTTCCTGCATGTCCCGCAGATGGAACAAAGCCTCCAATTATCATTCTTCGGGTCACCTCAGGTCCAAAGTTGTGCCTGGCCTTTGAGATGTAGGAATTAAACTCATAACCCTCAAGTGGAAAGTCATAGCCATATCTGATATTGTCATATCGTGCAAGATTGCTGCCAGCCTCGGTGGCAGTAATTGTATAGTATGCTGCAACTGAATATTTTACCATTTCCAGGGATATTTCCTCACATGCTGCCCCAAGACCCTCTAGTTTTGAAACGGCATCTCTGGTTGCAGATAATACTGCTGAATCAATCCCATCCCCGATCATCTCCTTGATTATTCCTATTTTTTTGCCCTCAATGCCAGAATCAATGCCTGCAAGATAGTCTTCGTTGTGATTATCTATGGTGGTGTTATCATTGGGATCAATTCCAGAAATCAGGTTTAGCATAAACGCGCTGTCTTTGACTGTTCTAGTTAGGGGGCCAATCTGTTCGATACTGTTGGCATAGGAGATCAGTCCATACCTGCTAATCAGGCCATATGTTGGCTTGTAACCTACAGTGGAGCAAAAGCTGGCAGGATTTCTAACAGAGCCGCCAGTGTCTGAGCCAAGGGACATGACACACTCAAAGGCACTTACTGAAACGGCACTACCGCCAGAGGAACCGCCTGGGACATAATCGGGATTCCAAGGGTTTTTGCTAGGACCAAACGCACTAAACTCAGTAGTTAGTCCCATTGCAAATTCATCCATGTTGGCCTTGCCAACAAAGACTGCGTCTTGCTGTTTTAGCTTTGCAATTACAGTGGCATCATACGGTGCAACAAAGTTCTCAAGCATCTTTGATGCGCATGTAGTTTTAGAGTCTTTAATGCAGATGTTGTCCTTGATTGATATTGGCATTCCAAGACATCTGCCAACACTTTGTCCTGATTTGATTTTCTTGTCAATTTGGCGGGCCTGATTGACGGCATTGCTATTTACAGATAAAAATGCGTGAAGGTCCTCATCAACACTCTGGATTCTCTCAAGGGTTCTTGCAGCAAAGTCCTCTGCAGAGATATTTCCAGATTTTACTTCCCGAACATAGTCAAGGGCAGATATTTTGAGATTCATGAAGACATCTTTGGTGCACGAATGTACGTTCCCTTGTAGTGGTTTAGCTTTTCAATCAACTTATCATCAAACTGCACGTGCTTGTCTTTTCTCAGACTTGAAAGCGAGGTTTCAGGCATTGAGATTTCTTCAGACTCTACACCTGCTGAATCCAAAATATCAAAATATTTAATCATCATGTGTACTTTTTCAACATATTCCTTATGATCATCGATATCTATTCGCATCAATTTTGACACGTGCTCTATCTCTTCTTCTGTAACCATACAATACACCTAGGGTGTCAACCTATCAACGTCTCTTGGATAAAACGTTACGTCTCTGATATTTTCTGTGCCTGTAAGTGCCATTATGAGCCGCTCAAGACCAATGCCGCAGCCGGCGTGAGGAGGGACGCCATAATCAAACGCGCCAAGGTGATACTCAAACGTGTCAGTCTTCATGCCCTTGTTCTTCATTCGTTGAGTTAGCTCATCACGCTTTTCAATCCTGGTACTGCCTGAGGATAGCTCCAAATCCCCAAACATCAGGTCAAAGGATTCGGAAACCTTGGGGTTTGCTTTGCTGTCTTTTACGTAAAAGGGCTTGGGAGCCAAAGGCCAGTCGGTAATAAAATAAAATCCTTCAAGACCAATTTTTTTAAGATTTGAAGGGTACAGATCATCACCCCATTCAGTTTTTGCACCTGCCCTTTGCATTTTATCAACTAGGTCATCATAGGTATATCTCGGAATCGTCTCAACAACATCAGGCAGCGTGAATTCAGCAGTCTGGTTGTCTTTTGCATAATCATGAACGGCCCGGATGGAAATTTTGATAATCTCTTCGATTCTGTTCATTACGTCATTGTAATCAACAAATGCCTCCTCCAAATCAATGGAGATTGCTTCTGCCAAGTGACGGTTTGTTCTAGAAGGCTCTGCCCTAAAAATGGGGGCAATCTCAAATACCTTCTCAAAACTCATGGTCAACTGTTCCTTGTACAGCTGGGGACTCTGAGCTAAAAATGCCTCCTTGTTATAATAAAAGATTGGAAACAGTGCAGCGCCGCCCTCTGTGGCAGTTGCAATTATTTTTGGGGTATTGATTTCAACAAAATTCTGATTGCCAAGGTATTCTCTGACGGATTTTAAGACTAGACTTCTGGTCTTAAAGATATGCTGCAACATCTCACGTCTAAGATCAATGGGTCTGACTTCAAGTCTGGTATCGATATTCTTTACAGTTTTGACTGTGGGCTCAAAGGGAGGCGTTTTTTCAACATCTGAGAAGACACGCAATTCTGTGGGAATGATCTCAAACCCGCTTGGAGCTTTCTCTGATGCCTTGACATTGCCAGTAATTGCAATTGAAGAATGTGCCTTTAGGGAAGAAATTTTTTCACGTATTTGATCAGGACAATCCCCCTTTTTTGCTACGATTGAGAGATCCCCGTTTTTGTCACGAATTGTACCAAAACTGATATTTCCATGCCCCCTAATTGTCAAGACCCAGCCCATGATGGTGACTGAGGTTCCATCCATCCCCGGATTGATCTCATTTGAATAGTGAGTTCTACGCAATGACCCCAGTTCAGTTTCTATCATGATTTAATTTGTCTTCAAGTCAGGTGTTATTATTTTTTACACAAAATAATGTACCATTTCCTTAATTTTCATAATGCTTATAGCCTGCAAAAATTCCACAACAAAGCAAGATGATGGTCTTAATGGGGCTAGTAATTGCAATGTTTATCATAGTCGGGGCATATGTCGGATATCACGCATCACAGGATGTCCCCGCAGAAGGGCATGATGCAACTGTTAATCTAGAGGCTCTCAGCGAGGATTCAAACACGGTTCAAATCCCTCAAAATCCAGAGCAGGGCAGATCAGTCATAGATATCTTGGTGCCGAACTTGTATTAAATTACACCAGCATTCATAGCCATGACACTATCAGATAAGGAAAAAATGATTGCAGTAATCTCAAATGGAATTGCGGTTTTTTCACTATTACAAGAAAGAGACGAGCTGCCCAAAAATACAACAATGTATGATTTTATATTAAAAGTAATTCCAGAAAACATAAAGCCAGAGCTAAGCGTGGAGCTAATAGACGAGGTATTCCAGTATGTCACTTTTGCACATAATTCATAAAGTACAAAACGACACCTAGAGTATCAATGACCTCCATAGCTACGCTGGGCTCCCACTGTTCTTTACAAGTTCTAAAGGGCGCAAAAGACGAAGGCCTAAAGACAATTCTGGTATGTGAAAAAAAACGTGAAAAGTTATACAAAAGATTCCCATTTATTGACGAACTGATTATCGTGGATTCATTCAAGGAAGTGCTTGATCAAAGGTGTCAAAAAACCCTTGAAGAAAATAATGCCGTCCTGATTCCGCATGGAACACTAGTTGCCCAGATGAGTTCTGAGGAGATTGAATCGATTAAAACTCCAGTATTTGGAAACAAGTGGATTCTAAGATGGGAATCAGACAGGGAGATGAAGGAAAAGCTCATGGCAGAGGCAAAGCTCCCAATGCCAGAACCAGTTACAAATCCTAAAGATATTGAAAAACTGTCCATTGTTAAAAGACAGGGCGCCGCAGGCGGAAAGGGCTACTTTATGGCAGCCAGCGAGGATGACTATCATGCCAAAAGGAACCAGCTTATCTCAGAGGGAACAATCTCCAAGGATGAAACATTGTACATCCAAGAGTATGCCGCAGGGGTTTTGGCCTACCTGACATTCTTTTATTCGCCGCTAAAAGAAGAGTTGGAGTTTTTTGGAGTTGATCAGCGGCACGAGTCAGACATTGAGGGACTGGGAAGGATTCCTGCAGGGCAGCAAATCAAGTCAGAGAAGGTTCCGTCATTTAATGTAATTGGCAACAGCCCCCTTGTTTTGCGCGAATCATTGCTAGATGAGGTATACAAAATGGGGGAAAACTTTGTAGAGGCTGCAAAAAGGGTCGTGGCACCGGGAATGAACGGGCCGTTCTGCATAGAGGGAGTATACGATGAGAATGCAAGGTTTACCTCGTTTGAATTTTCAGCAAGAATAGTTGCGGGATCAAACATCTACATGGATGGTTCCCCCTACTATTCACTGCTGTTTAATGAAACAATGAGCATGGGCAAAAGAATCGCCAAGAGAGGTAAGGACTGCAACAAAATCAAACCAGCTAGATAAGATTACGACCTAAAAGGCTATTTTTTTACAGCAGCTTCCATGCCGTGCTGGGATTTTACAATATACCTGTCACGAATCTTGACGCTTGCCCAATCAATAACTAGGACGGTGACTAGTACGACAGCCATAAAGACGGCAGCCTTTCCATACTCAAAGAATTTGATATACTCTATGATAAAGAATCCAATCCCCCCGGCACCTACAATTCCAAGAATGCTGGTCTGACGCACGTTATAGTCAAACATGTAAAGCATCTGTCCGAGAAGATGGGAGGCAGATTCCGGAATTACAACGTATCGGATTAACTGCAGTTTTGAAACACCAATGGAACTTATGGCATCCATGGGCTCCGAATCAATGGTCTCAATGGACTCGTATTGCAGCTTTGTCACAAATCCAATCGTATACATGACAATGGCCAAGACACCTGCAAATGGTCCCAGACCAACCATGATGACAAACAAGAGTGCCCACAAAATGGAAGGAAACGTTCGAATAGCTGCCAGCAATGCCCGGATTGGGGCATAAACAAACTTGTTGTTTAGGTTTCTTGCAGCAAGCATGCTAAAGGGCAGTGCGATTACAACGCCGATCACAGTTCCAATAAATGCCATCTGTAATGTCTCAAGCATTGCCCAAAAAGCTGTTGGGACATACTTTAGATTCTCGACAATATTTTCTTAAAACAAGAACCTCTTCTAAAACAATGACCAGATTGGGAATTCCCCCGGCAAATTCCAGAGGATTTGCATCGACATTATAGGACGCAACTGCTATCAATGCAACAATAATCCCGATGATGAGGTTACTTTTGGAGTCATCATACATCTCCATGATTTCCTCAGTGTTCAAATCGCCAGTTTGGAAATCGACTATGGTATCCCTTCGACGCCAATTTCCAAGATTTTGCTGCCTTCCTTAATTACGGCAACGCGATTTGCATACTCTAATGCCAACTTCATGTCATGATGCACCATAATGGCAGTCAGATTCATTCTTTTTTGCGCATCGGCAATCAGGTTCATTATCTCGCGTGCAGTGACGTGATCTAGCTCAGAGACAATCTCGTCTGCAAGCAGTATTGAGGGCTTTTGCATCAGTGCTCTGGCAATTGCGACTCTGCGTTTTTCACCGCCACTTAGCATGTGCGCCTTTCTTTGCTCTTTGCCAGACAGACCGACAAGGGACATGATTCTTTTTGCCTCCCTGATTTCATGATCAGGGAATTTTTTGAGCAGGGATTGGGTCGTGGTCAGTCTAGGCAGCGCGCCAACCAGAATATTTTCAATAACTGAGATGTTTTGATCAGGCCAAGGCTTTGTGGAATGTACCCTATAGTGTGCATCATTTTTTTAAATTTTTTATCATTTATGTCGGGAGTTTCATAGTCAATTTTGATTATACCTTTGCTTGGAATCATCATGCCATTTATCAGTTTCAGCAAGGTGGATTTGCCAGAGCCGGATTGGCCAACAATGGCATAATTTGTTCCCCTGTCAATGGATAGATTTACTCCCTCCAAGGCAAACTTTTGGAATCATAAGAGGTCCAGACATCGCTCATTTGGATAATCTTGTTTGTAGAAATTAATGAAAGAGGGGGGTTTTGGGACATTCGAATTTGTTTCATTTTGGAAATCCAGGCTTTATTTGCTCTTGTTGTACTTGTCAAGAATCTTCTGATCAAGCCCTGTGAGTGCATCAATGAATGTTCCAAATTCTCCAATATGCATAGTAGTTGTAGTCGGGACTAGCGCTTCTGCGCCGTACAAATCCCTCAAGATATGATTGTTCTCATCATAATTGAGTCTGATTAATGCATCAACTAGGGCATTTTTGGTAGAATCTGACATGTCCGCACTTACCATAAACACGTGTGATGGCACAGGTCCGATTGTAGTGACTGGGCGCAGCTTTGCCTGATCCTCTGACTCGAGATATTTTTGCGGGGCAATATCTGAGCCAAATGCAACGTCTACCTTGTCTTCAAGAAGCAGTGTCAGGGCAGCCTTGTAGCCTCCTGCAAAGGTATAGCTCTCAAAATTCTTTGCCAATGCGGAATTTAAGGCAACAATGTCATCGCCTTCAATGCTCACATGCCCGTCTGTAACCAATGTGCCCATGGGCCTGACAAATCCTGAAGAGCCAGTAATGCTAGTAAATGCAACCCGCTTGCCAACTGTATCCTCCAGGGAAGATATGGAATCATTATCAGACAAGGCCCATACAGTTGCCTGATAGTTTACCTTGCCTGCAACTAGTTCTGCCATTACAGCTTCTGCACCGGTTCTCTGGTGGGTAATCCATGCAGGACCGGTATCCATAAAGGCCGCATCAATGTGCCCAAATCTCATTCCTTCGATTATGGTCTCATAGTTTGTCGGCACAACAATTTCTACATCGATGCCAAGTTTGGACTCTAAAAATGCCTCTAGTGCCTTGGCTTTGGAGTTTAACTCATCTGCCTTTTCAACTGGAATAAATCCGATTGTAAGAGTATCAGCGTCTATCGCACCTGAACCAGACGAGACATCAATGATTCGATTTTCTATTAGGTACGTGATTCCATTTAGAAAAGTTTCATCGTCTATCTCGCCGGCTGCCCACCAGCCGGCATTTGCCTTAATCCAATCAGGAATCAGGCTTTCTGCCCGGGCATCTTCAGAGAATGGTAAAGACAAGCCGCCAATTACCGCAGATACGGCAACAAATGCTAAAATCACCTGTCGTCTCATGTTAAAAAATTAGGGCAAGCTAAATTATTTAAAGTAAAACCTCATTCTAAATCATCATTCCAAGTCTATAGAATGAGAATAGGCTCAAAGGCTTTTGGGACTATTCAATCAAAAAATGAGGGTCGCATTTGGTCTGAAAATATTTTTTGATAACCAGTGCCACAGGCAGTCTGTTTAGGGCGATAAATACAGGTCTGTGAAGGTTGGAACCAGTTTTGACTACTGGCAGCCTGTGAGGATTTTGGGTGTATGGCATTTGAATCTAAATTTCTTATCAGGTGAAGCTGATTTGAATAATGATGTCCTGTTGAGAATGCATGGTTTGAAATTTTATCCCAACTTGATGTTTTAGTATGGAATTACAATTCAAAGTATCTGAAATTACATTCTTTTATTTACATCATGTTATCTTTTTGAGTTGAACTTTGAATGCTGTTGTAGGACATGTGATTGGAAATCAAATTCTCCTAAAATTATAGTTGCAAAACAAGATTAAACACTGAAGAGTATTATATTATACCCGACTAGTAATTATTTCATAGGAGATGTAGCATATGGGAATTAAAGAGAAAGTATTGGAACATGTTGATCAATTACAAAAATTCATTATTTTACTAGCTAATGCTAACAACGAACCCATACGAGGACGATTAAAACTTCAAAAAATGATGTTTTTACTGTCTGATAAAATTGATGAAATTAAAGAACAGAGTAGCTATTGTGCTGGCAATTATGGTCCTTACAGTGAAGTGATTGACGAGGAATCAAAATATTTAGAAACAGATTGGTGTTTTGTCTAGTAATAATGGAGAAATTACTATCACTAATGAAGGAAGAGAAATTGCCAAAGAAATGATGAAAAATGAGAATGGGAATACCATTTCTGCATTAATTGAATATAAGAAATTTTTAAATGAATCTTACCAGTAAAGAATTATTGGCATATGTTTATTCTGCATATCCGGATATGACTGAAGAATCTGTTGAATATGAAAATCTAAAACCAGATATGGAATACCATGTTCTTTCATTAGTAAAAAAACAAAAATTAAGTGCACAGCGTGCAGCTGAATTATTAAACAGACCTCTTGAGCACGTCATTAAACAAATGAAAGAAGAGGCATTATGATTTTGGGATAAATTTTGAAAATTTTAGATGCCGCAGCGATTATTGCAATATTTAATGAAATTAACTGTCCTAATCTGATAGATAAAGTTCTTGAATTAGGGCATGATTTAGTTATTCCATCACGCATAATGAAAAGCAAAAGCACGTGATCACAAAATAATTCAACTCAATCAAAACCCATTTTAAAGTGCGTTGACAAAAAATTAAATACTCAAAAAGATGATGTTAAAATTCTAACGCGTGCCAAAATAAAACAAAAAAACAGAGATGTTAATTTCATAACATGTAATCTGTGTTGGTTTTTCTGAAAAAACTTTGAACATAAAATCAAAACTCTGACTTTGTGCGGATTCAATGGTGGGCAGTAACTATCTTTCCTTTGCATTTTGAATCAGAATATTCCTCTTGTTATCATACTGGTATTCTAGTGAGATTTTCTAGTGTTTGGATACAAGTTCAGACTAGGTTCTAAATCATCCAAAGTAATCTCGACTTTGCCGATTCTGCTGCGGTACATCTTGATCTTCTTTCCTTCCTCAGAAATCACATACTTGTCAACTTCTGCAAGTGCCAAATCTTCTAGGGTAGCCAAGGTTTTGTATACAGTAGAAAGAGAGATTTTTAATTCATCGGCAATTTGAGTTGCATCCTTGGATTCGGCTTTAACTGAGAACAGGACAGAACGGGTGCAAACATTGCTGAGGGATTCTATTATCTTCTGAGTAATGTCAAACTCTGATAATTGTATGATGTTTGGCTTTGGCAATTTTATCACTCAGTTTGGGATTAATGTAAGAACCGGCTCGGGCTTTCTGATGGAAATATCGGCTTTGCTAATTCTGCTCCGATAAACCTTGTATTTTCTGCCCTTGTCAGATAACATCCATTTTTCGATTTCAATTAGGGTTAATTCTTCAAGATCAGTCAATTTCTTATACACAGAACTGAGGGGGATTTTAAGATTATCAGAAAGTTCGGCTGCGGTATTTCCTTTTTTAATAATAGAGAACAGAATAGCTCGGGATTCAGAATCAGCTAATGCTTCTATGACTTTTTGAGTGATATCATATTTTTTTAGCTGAGGCAATGTTAATTTTCTTGACATTCAAATATCAGAAATAATCATGTATATTTAAACAAAATGCACCTGTTCTCATTCTAGAGATTCAGAACATCTATTGGTATTGATCAGTTTCCCTAGGAGAATCCAGGCGATTCCAAAAGACTCCCAGAATAATTCCGACAGATACCCAAAAGGAGGCCACGCCAAATACTGACATTAGCCTGAATTCATTTACCAAATTCATAGGGGCAGACACTTTATCGGGGCTTTCAGGCATGAGAATGAAGGCCAGAGACATAAAGGCAGCATAACCTGCTAGAGAGACAAGTTTTTTACGACTGTGAAATCTCTTAGATAACTTGTAAAAAATTAGAGAGCCCATTCCAGATATTGCAATAAAGGAGAGATAAAGGACTGCTCGAAGAACTATAGTTTCACCATCACCAACAGTCGGGGGATTGGCAGGATACTTTAGAAATGGTACCAAATACAAGGTAACCCACATAATTGCAGATAACAGCATGGATTTTTGAATGTCATTTTTACCCGGTATAGAGTCCCTAGATAATGCAAATACAATTCCAAACAGTGCTCCAATAGATGTTCCCAGCACAACACCTGCAATTATTTGACCGCTTTTTTGCCACATGCGGTACCCCTCATATTTGGCCCAAAATTGAGGAGTGTCTTCTTGGTCTCCAGAATCAAAGAGATTCTGATTTTCAATTCCAATTGCCTGATCAAGATAGGGTTCAACAAGTGCAAAGTTTACTGTTCCATGAACAAGGCCAGCTAATGCACCTGAAAGTAACACAATGGTGATAAAAAGAAATGTTTTCACGTTAAGTGATTCCTAGTGACATGGAAATCCTGCTGCATGTCTCATGTCATGAGTGAACTCATGGATTACCAATGGATCAATGCCTACAGCAGAGCCATCTTCAGCAAAAATCAAATTTACGATATGACCGTTATCGAATCCAACAGCAAATAATCCGGTTGCAAACACAACTGCTAGTGCAAGAATCGCTAGCTTTGAAATGCCTGCTTTTGAGACAGCGACTTGACTTGATTCATACATAAAAAACATGATTCTCTGAATATATTTAAGCTCTTGGATGATTACCCAATTTATAAGGAGATCAGTTTATCTTCATCAAACATGTCATTGCAGGATCTGACATGCCGGTATTTTTGATGCAATAGTTGCAGGCAAATCAGAAAATGAGCACTTTGGGTAGAAAAATGAATACAAAATTCAGATTTGAGAGATCATTTAAGAAAAATTGGCAGATCTGCATGCTCAAAAGGATGCAAATCAATCATGGAAGCAATGATCAAAAATCTGTGGTAAATCAGAAAAAGATGGAGACACAAACAAACAAGAGAGACCAAGCCTGAAAGAAACAGATTCTTAATTTTCTTGCTTGATTTTTTATCTGTCAACTTTTTGTTGATAAACTATAGATCGTCTCTTTGTCATGTGCTCTTGGGATGTAAAAATTTGGATACAGTCTAAATCACAAATGACAGACTCTTATGGATGCCTTTTTTTGTATTGCCAAATCTGAATTTTATTATTTCTTGGCCCTTTTCGTATTTACAATCAACGCAACTAATTGATGTTATCAAGGGTTTACACCACC
>CBDBEK010000004.1:0-10908 GCA_965204345.1 Candidatus Nitrosopumilus sp. | reverse complement strand
TGATGATGAAACTCCTGTGGTTGTTTATGATGATACTTTTGGTGCACTTGCATCTAGAGTGGCTTGGACTTTGGAATGGATTGGTCATTCAAATGTTACTTTACTTGAAACCACATATGGTAATTGGAAATCATTAGGACTAGAAAACGATTCGAAAGTTCCTGATGTTTCTAAAAAAGATCATTCAATGAATTTACAATCTGATATTTTGGCAACATCTGATTATTTAGAATCTGCAAAAACTCGAGATGATGTAATTTTGATTGATAATCGAGAACGATTAAACTATTTGGAACAACATATTCCTGGTGCAATTAGTCTTCCTTATCGTACCCTTGCAAGTGATGATAAAATTCTTCGTTCAAAAGAAGATATGAAAAGATTGTTAGGTAATCGAGGTGTTTCAGGAGATTCAGAAATAATTACTTATTGTGGTAGTGTTGGTACATTATCTGGTTTGGCATATTATGCTCTTAAATCTGCAGGACTACCAAATGCAAAATTATATGTTCGCTCCTTTAAGGAATGGAAAAATCTTCAAAAACCTACAATAAAACAAGAAGATGCCAATTATTGGGATTTATCTGCAGAATAATTTAAGCAATCTCGTCTCTTAGTTTCTTTGTAATTGTTACTTCGATATTGTCAAAAACTTCTAACATTTTGTCTTTGTTATCTATGATGTAATCTTCTCCTCTATCTTTTAATCTGATTTTCCATAATCTTATTTCTCTATGTTCTTCAAAGAAATTTTCAATCATTTGTTCTCCTGATTTTGTTGGATCTATGAACTCTTCAAAAACTTCTATGGTTTTATCTACATCTCCTTCTTCTATTGCTTCTTTTGCAGTTTGAATTGATTGGCTCAATTTTTTCAAATTTTTAACTGGTTTTGGTAACTTCTTTTTTGTAATTCCAAATAATCCTATTTTCTCTTTACCAATTTTTTCTGCAATATTGTCTGCAAGATCATAAACTGGAATTTTACTTAGTCCATCACGTTTTTCATTTTGAACAATCAATCCTTTTTCTAATAA
This sequence comes from Candidatus Nitrosopumilus sp., assembly GCA_965204345.1. GTDB lineage: Archaea > Thermoproteota > Nitrososphaeria > Nitrososphaerales > Nitrosopumilaceae > Nitrosopumilus. Next base: position 9,871 of record CBDBEK010000004.1, on the reverse strand, counting down.
CTTCTTTAAAGATAATTCTGCATCTGCTTTGTCTAGAAATGTTGTCCATACAATTGCACCAAGTGTATGATATCCTTGTCTAACTGATTCTAAAACAACTACTTCTTGAATTCTTTTGAAACCTTCTTCAATTCTTACATTTGCAAAGTCTTTATCTCTAATTGATTTTCTTGCATTTTTTACATCAATTTCTATTGAATGTTTTAATGCTTGTAATGATTCTGGTACTTGATTTAACAATGATAAGAAACATGCTTTGTTATACCATGCCATTCCGTATGTTTTATCTGATTCAATTGCTTTGTTAACTGCATCCAAAGCTTGAGCATATTTTTTTTGTTCGTAATGAACTAATCCTTTGAGATTCCATGCTTCTGGATTTGTTACATCTATTTCCAGAACTTTATCATATACTTTTAATGCATCATGGTGATTGTCTAAATGGAATTCTGCATATCCTAATTTCATTAAAATTTCTACATTGTCTGGTTCAATTCGTAATGCTTGTTGAAATACTTCCACAGCATCATCTAATTTTTCATCTGCCATCAAGTTTATTCCTTTCTTAAATAATTTTTTAATATTGTAACTTGGATCTACTAAACTAGTTTCTTTAGTGACTATTTTTTTTGATTCTTCATCATCCGATTTCTTTTCTGCTTTTTTCTTTTTCTTACCAAACAACTTATTCACTTTCCATTTTTCTCTAGATAAATACCATCTTAATCGTATATTTTCTTATATTTTTGGCTTTATTCAAATGCGGCGATCCAAATCCTGAAATACTTCAAATATTAACAAACGGATGTGTCTTCTCAACCGCGTATAGAAATTCAAGGGCAGGCTCCTTTTAAGCAATCTGGTGTATATGAGGCTCAAATCTCTATTATTGATGTAAAACCCTCTGACAATGACATTCGTGCCAAAAAATTCACTCCTTTGTGGAAGGGAAATTTTCATTTAAAAGTAAAAGATGGTATCTTTTCAGAAATCTTAGGTGATTCTAAAAATCCTCTTCCATCCTCTGTTCATGATCTGAATGTTATTTGGGTTGTTGTGAACGATTTGTTTTCTTCAGTATATTCTGTTTTTGATGTAACTTTAAGAAAATCTTCTGAAACTATTACTACTCCTGAGAAAGCTCCTGAGAAAGCTCCTGAGAAAGCTCCTGAGAAAGCTCCTGAGAAAAGAAAACTGTAAAAACTAAACGCTCATCAAAAAATATTACAAATTCTGATAATTTAGGTGTACGAGGTGTTCGTGGTGCAACTGGTGACAAAGGTGAAACTGGTGCAACTGGTGCAACTGGTGACAAAGGTCAATCTGGTCCACCTGGTGACAAAGGTGACAAAGGCCCAACTGGTCCAACTGGTGCAACTGGTGACAAAGGCCCAACTGGTGCAACTGGTGACAAAGGCCCAACTGGTGACAAAGGACTTTCTGGTGACAAAGGACTTTCTGGTCAAAAAGGCATCACTGGTGACAAAGGTGACAAAGGTGACAAAGGAGTTACTGGTCCACCTGGTGACAAAGGTGACAAAGGCCCAACTGGCCCTGCTGGTGACAAAGGTTCAACTGGATTAAAAGGTCCAACTGGTCCTAATGGAGAAAAAGGTCCAACTGGTTTACCTGGTGACAAAGGAACTTCTGGAATTCGTGGTGTACCTGGTGACAAAGGTGACAAAGGTCCACAAGGTCCACCTGGTGACAAAGGATTAACTGGTCCTGTTGGTGTTCCTGGAGAAAAAGGCCCAACTGGAACTTCTGGTGTTCAAGGAGAAAAAGGAATTCAAGGTACACCTGGCCCCATTGGAGAAAAAGGAGTTACTGGCCCTGCTGGTGACAAAGGTCCTATTGGTCCACCTGGACCTGCCGGGATCTAAAGGAATTACTGGACCTGCCGGCCCTGCTTGGTGACAAAGGAACTATTGGTCCACCTGGCCCTCTTGGTGACAAAGGTAGTAAAGGTCCCTGAAGGTCCCAACTGGTGACAAAGGTCCACAAGGTCCACAAGGTCCTGCTGGAGCTAAAGGATTAACTGGAGTTCCTGGTCCACAAGGAGAAAAAGGAGAAAAAGGTCCACTAGGCCCAATTGGTGAAAAAGGAACTACTGGTGCAACTGGTCCACCTGGTGACAAAGGTCCACAAGGTCCACAAGGAACACAAGGTGAACGTGGAACTACTGGTCCATCTGGAGAAAAAGGTCCACAAGGTCCACAAGGAATTCAAGGTCCACAAGGTGAACGTGGTCCTACTGGTCCAATAGGTTCTATTGGTGAAACTGGTCCTATAGGAGGTCAAGGTCCTGTTGGTCCTGCTGGCCCAAGAGGTCCACCTGGTCCACCTGGAGAAAAAGGTCCATCTGGTGGAATGTCATCTGAACAAAAAGCTATCTTTAAAGAACTCTTGGAAATTTTGACTACCAAAGAAATCATTAGTACTGAAGAACAAATTAAATTAATGAGTTATTTGTATTAATTTCAATTTTATTTTTCAATTTTATTTTTCAATTTTATTTTTCAATTTTATTTTTCAATTTTATTTTTCAATTTTATTTTTCAATTTTATTTTTCAATTTTATTTTTCAATTTTATTTTTCAATTGATAGTTTTCACTAAATGAATTAGAAAAATGAAAACAATTCGTCGTCTGTATGACGATTGTTAATTTGCAAACGAGATTATCGTCTTTTTGCTGCTTTTCTCTTTGGAGCTGCTTTGCGTTTTGCTGCTGCTTTTCTCTTTGGAGCTGCTTTTCTAGTTGCTGCTTTTCTCTTTGGAGCTGCTTTTCTCTTTGGAGCTGCTTTGCGTTTTGCTGCTGCTTTTCTCTTTGGAGCTGCTTTTCTCTTTGGAGCTGCTTTCTTTGCTGCAGTTTTTCTCTTTGGAGCTGCTTTGCGTTTTGCTGCTGCTTTTCTCTTTGGAGCTGCTTTGCGTTTTGCTGCAGTTTTTCTCTTTGGAGCTGCTTTGCGTTTTGCTGCTGCTTTTCTCTTTGGAGCTGCTTTGCGTTTTGCTGCTTTGCTTTTGCTCTGCTTTTCTCTTTGGAGCTGCTTTGCGTTTTGCTGCTGCTTTTCTCTTTGGAGCTGCTTTTCTAGTTGCAGTTTTTCTAGTAGCTTTTCTTTTTGGGGCTGCTTTTGTAGTTGATCTACGTTTAGTTGCAGCTTTTCTTTTTGTAGCCATGCTAAAATCGATATTTTCATTGTTTTTCAGTGGTTAAACTAAAGAAATTTACACAAATTGATTACTATTTGTCAAGTAGTTTTTCATAATTTTCTCCCTTGATCGTTATTTATCCGATCTGTTTTTTGTCTTTGATTATGTCTTGTTATTTCTTGTTCTAATGTAACATGCAGCTTGAACTCTTTTTTGTGCTTGCAAAAGCTGTTTTTTTAATTCCAGTTGCGTCTTTTTTGTTATCTCGTTTTTTACTTGCCTTTGCTGATCATTTTTTGATCCATCTCTGATACTGCTATGCTCCTTTTCTTTTGATTATTGTTAACACATCCTCATCAATCAAAATATGGTTCAAGCCCACCCTTTGTCCTCCAAATTTTACGCTTTTGCCCCAAACCAAGCCGTACCTAAACTCACGTCTTAGCCTTCTGTGTAATTTGTTACAAATGTCTTCAACTGTGTCTCCCTCCCTTGCAATCAGCGGCTCCTTGAAATCCGTTTCCCCTCCTTTTGGCCTGAGATAAATTCTGATAAATTTTAATTTTTCATATATTCTTTCTTTTAGTACCTCAATGTTTACATCCGAGTTTGCAGATACCTCTATCACCTCTGATTTTATTTTTGTTTTTAAATTTTTCAAGAACGCCTGATCAACTAAATCGATTTTGTTTAAAATTGTAATTGCCTTTGAATAGCTGATGTTTCCTGCAATATGGTCTGATAGCTGCTCTGAGGTGAGGTCTTCCCTTATTACCACACGTGCACTTACTATTCCATAAAGATGCAAAATGTCTTTGAGATGTTTTTCCGTAATTTTTGTTAATTTAACTTGCTGTGCAATTGCAATTCCCCCCATGGATGCTTTTTCAATTGTGATGTTTGGCGGTAACTGATTTAATCTAATTCCTATGTTTCCTAATTCGTTTACTAGCACGTCTTCATGATATGGCTGAAACACGTCTAGCACCAATAATACTAGGTCTGCGCTTCTTGCAACTGACAAGATTCTCTTTCCCAGTCCTTTGCCTGTGGATGCACCCTTGATGATTCCTGGAAGATCTAGTACTTGGATCTTTGCACCCCTATATTCCATCATTCCCGGAACCACTGTAAGTGTTGTAAACTGAAAAGCACCTACCGTGGATTTTGCCCCTGTCATCTTGTTTAGCAATGTTGATTTTCCAACACTTGGCAATCCGATAAATACGACTGTGGCATCACCGCTTCTCCTTACATCAAATCCGTCCTGCTTCATTCCTGATTTTTTGGTAATGTCAGCCTCCTGCTCTCTTTTCAACTTTGCAATCTTTGCTTTGAGCAATCCCAGGTGATGTTCTGTAGCTTTGTTGATCTGGGTTTTTGCCATCTCGTCTTGTATGGCCTTGATTTTTTCAGGAATTCCCAATACTGCTCATCTCTTGTGTCATTCTTTCAAATAAAACCGTATTACTTTAGATACGTAGCAAATATTATTCGGTTCTAAAAACAATTTTTGTGAAAAAGAGAACATTTGCCGTAGATATTGATGGAACCATTACTGAAAACGGCGGAGGGAGAATTCACCTTGAAGCACTAGGGGCATTAAGACGCTTGACTGCCATGGGCCATAATGTTATCTTTGTAACTGGCCGCTCATCTGTTGAAGGCTTTTTGCTTTCTGTTTTTGGAGGTACCACAAAAATTACCGTTGGTGAAAACGGCGGATGCATTACGCTGGATTCTGATGAACATATCTTGCTTGGCAACCTTGGGGAATGTAAAAAAGCATTAGAAATAATCAAAAACAATGTTGAGAATGTCAAGGAAAAGCCTGTCTTTCCTAGGATGACTGAAGTTGTTTTGGAGAGAACCTTTGACTTGGATCTTGCAAGAAAGGTTCTTTCAGACAATCACGTTGATGTAAAATTATCTGACAGCCAATATGCATACCACCTCAATTCCCCTGGAATTGACAAGGGGACTGGATTTACCAAAATCATGGAGAGGCTGTCAATTTTAAAAGACGATGTTATAGCCATTGGCGATAGTGCCACTGACGTCTCACTGTTTGAGGTCTCAAAAACAAGCGTTGCACTGGGTAATGCTTCAGATTATGTAAAATCACGGGCTACTATGGCAGTATCTGCTAGTGCAGGAGAGGGTGTTCTTGAGGCATTAGATAAATTAGCCTTTATCGATTTGAATCAATAGTTGTTTTTTGTTACTAAAAATGACCTGATGATATTTCCTTTACAAACTCTAAATGGGAAAATTACGTATTTGGATTTGAACAATGATCTGTTTTGTCGTGATATGGGAAAGGATAAAACTCTGGTAGACTCAATATTTGTGCGATATTTGAAGATATTGAGAAAAATATGAATCAATATAATGCATGAGGTCTTTATGCCACAATTAAGAAAATTCAAAAAACATTACGTGATGCTTTAGAATATTAAAATAGGTTTTAAAGTAATCAGGAAATGATTTTCAATTTGAATACTATTACTCGTCTATCTATGTCTTTAGAATTTTTTTGTATTTTGTAACTAAAAGAATCATATTCAAGAACATGTCTGAAAATTAGTTTATCTCTAGAGGTCTTTTCAAAATAAAGTAAAATTACTCCATTTTGTTTTGATTCTAATAGACTTCTATTATTTCTGACAAATTCTTGTTCTCCTTCACTTTCTCCTACATGATAAACAAATCCTTCATTTTCATCAACATGGTTTTTGTATCCGCCCTGGCGTTCTGAAAAACATGAATTTATCAAAATAATTGATTTGTTCTTTATAGTAGGTCTAATTCCTCCAGTATTTCTGATTTGAAATTTATCGTGGAGTTGCTGTTCTGTAAAAACTTCTCCTAGTTTTGGGATGATATCTGAATTTCTAATCTTTGAAGATGTTGGTTTTGAATTGTTTTCAGTGGAAATATTTTTTGAAATAGATTGGATTTTTGGAATTTGATCATATTCCGAATGACATTTTTTACACAAAAATCTAAAAACACGATCAATGGGTTTATGGGCGTTTATGATTTCCTCATTTACTCTCTTCAAATCATCGATTTTTACCCTATTTTCTAAAATTTTGTAGTTTTCAAGCACTTTTTCAATTATTTGCTTTCGTGATGTGCCATGTCTATGTGCAGCATCAAGTTCATGTTTTTGAAAGCATTCTTGACAAATATATCTCAAATCTGTTTTTTTCTGTTTGGTGAGAGTTGCAATATTGTTTTTAATTTTTGGACCAATAAAAATATGAAAATCTTGAATGCTACCTTCAAATTTTATTTTTGAGTCATCAGAATTAGGAATGATACTATGTCCAATTTCATTTTCTTTTTTTACCTGTGCATTAATATCATCCATTTAGAAATATGTGATTTTCCTAGTATATGACATTTGACTTTTAATCTTTTTGTCTTGAAAACTTTTTGATTCTAAATTAAAACTTCTGAAACGTTGCTTTTCTTTTCTCTAATTTCAATCCGTTTCTTTCTACCCATTTTATTTACTAAAACAAATCTTCGTTCTTCTAAGAACTGATGATATTTTTATCTAGACTTGCAAATCTTATCCTGATATGATTTTTTTCTTTTACATTAATTTTGATTAATTCCTTTTTTTCAACTAGTTTTCCAATCTCTTTTTTGTTAACTTTCATGAATTGTCTTTGATAATTTTTAGTACATCCATTTGTTTTTGATTAGGACCTTTAAGAGAATATGCGGAGCATCAACAATATCCTTAATATTTGTGGATAGGAGTTGCTTTGCACCGAATCTAGGATATTTACAACCTCTACATAAAATGGATGTATTGAGTCATCATAATTGAATGTCATACATACCATCATTGCTTCAATTGCTTGAATTTTACTTCCAGAATTTACTGACATAGATTTCATTTCGCCTTTCTTGAATTAGAATATTTTTTGGTCTTGATATTTTTGAATAAATCACCATTTAATGGTCAATCCCATTATTGCATCCTTATCATAATTCAAAATTTTCTTAAATTTAACGAGGACAATCTTGGGTGTTTCAAAGCCTATCTAGGCATACTGATTATAAAACAGTTATGAAGTGCTATGGCATTAGATAAATTAGCACCCAAGCTATCTGAGATGTAACATGACATTCAAGTCTATTATCGATGAAATTGAAAATAACTTAAACAAAATTTTATCTGATCTGTCTGTTTCAGACGTATCATTTTCTGTCGAACCTGCAAAAACTGGTTTTGGAGATGTCAGTTCCAATCTTCCGTTTCTCCTTGCAAAGCAGCTCAAAAAAAGCCCCAAAGAAATCTCTGAAATGCTATCTGAAAAATATTCCAGATGTGCAAGCACCCTGGTGCTAAATTCTGTACCACATGCCTCAGGATATCTTAACTTTGTTGCCAATTGGAACAGACTCAGTCAGTTGATTTTGTCTGAGTCGTACCTTGATACTTTTGGCGATGTTGGGATTGGCAATAATTCTGTAATTACAGTTGAACATACCAGCGTAAATCCAAATAAGGCCCTTCACATTGGTCACATACGAAATATCATAATTGGCGATACCGTATCTAGGATTTTGGAAAAAGCAAGCTACAAGGTCAACGTGTTAAACTATGTTGATGATTCTGGACTACAAGTAGCCGATATCATAGTTGGATTCAGGCATCTTGGATATGATTTGGAACCTCCTGACGGAAAAAAGTTTGATCATTATTGAGATGAGGATAAAGTAATTGTTAGAAGTAATGGCACTGCTACCTACATTGCCAAAGATATCCCATATGCTGCTTGGAAATTGGGATTATTAGAAGATCCATTTAGTTATAAAATATACAACTCACATCAACCTGAATCAAAAACTCTCTGGGAAACTACTTTGGATGATTCAAATCAACCTTCTCAAAATTTTACTGCACAAAAAGTAGTAACTGTTATTGATTCTCGTCAAGAACGATTACAAAAAATTATCACCACTCTGATGGAAAAATTCAATTCTATTCCTAACAGCTATGTTCATCTTGGCTATGAATCTGTAACATTAAGTGCAAATACTGCAAAAACACTTGGACTAGAAACTGATGGTAAACAAGCTCAGATGTCTGGTAGAAAAGGATTGTATGTGAGTGCTGATTCTGTTTGCGAACTTTTAAAACAAAAAATAACTGAGGAAACAAAAAAACGACATTCTGAAATGACTGATTCTGAAATTGAGCAAATTGCTCAATCTGTTTCAATTGGAACTTTACGTTATGAAATGATTAAACAAGATTTAGATAAAATAATAACATTTGATCTAACAAAATCTCTTAGTTTGGAAGGAGATACTGTCCCGTATATTCAATATTCATATGCTAGAGCATCAAGAATTTTGGAAAAATCTGGAATTGAACCTAACACTGATGTTGATTTTTCATTGCTCAAAGAAAAATCTGAAATTGATCTGGTGAAAATAATTGGCCTTTTCAATTTACAGGTTCGAGATGCTGTAAATAATTTTGCACCTAAAGTAATTGCTAGATATTGTCATGATCTGGCTGTTGCATTTAATTCATTTTATGAACATGTGAAAGTTTTGGATTCAACCAATGATGATTTAAAATCAACTAGAATATGTTTGGTCAATTCTTTTAATTTGACGTTGGAAAAATCTTTGGATTTACTTGGAATTTCTGCTCCATCTAAAATGTAATCCTTATGAGATTTATTCTGATAATTCCTTTAATTGCTCTGTTAAGTATTGTGGTTGGAACTGTGGCATTTGAATATTCTATAGAATATTCTGAAGAGCGTGAATTAGAAAATTTAATAATTTCATGTATGAAGCAATTTGGTCATTATAGTGATGAACTTGTATCTTGTTTAAACAATGATCTTTAATCAATTCTAAAAATTTGAATCTCTTTTTTTACCACTAGTGATAATTTTTCATATTGCTGATATATTATAATTTAAAAAAATTCTTATGGTGATGAAATTAGGTGACTCGAAAACTTTACTGCTGGGACTATCTCTGACCTTGGGAATCACCATATTTGGTGGTTTTATTATTGTGACTTTCATGATGCCTCATTGTAAAGATGTTATGTGTTAATTTTGAATTTTTTATTTATCGTCAACCTTAAGTTTTAAATGAATTAACCCAATTCATGAATTGTTTTGTTTGTGGGAAAGAGAAACAAGATTTTGAAGTATGGTCAAATAAATTGGTTATAGGTATCACATATGACTCTGATTTCCAAAATAATGATGTCATATCTAGTATGTCTGATAAATCCATAATTTGTCATCAATGTATAATTGAAATTCAAAAAAAGGTTAAGTCTAAATCTAATTCTGAATAATTTTGCCATAATTATGTCAGTGGCAACATTTGTTGCCACTGGAGAGTATCTGTAGTGTGACTGTTGTCCCACACAAATTTTTCTCAGGCGTGCAAACCTATAGTTTGAATGTTTTTCTTTTAAAAATAGTTTGATATCCGTATTCAACATTTTTTAAGCCTAACTTATGATTTACATTGAGAGTCTTTGAAAAATAAGAGAAGTAAATTACAAATTTATTTTGATGTTATATCTGCAATTTTGATTGAAAAACAAGATAATAATGAAATTTCAAAGACCCGACTTCAACACAAATCAAACACATCGTATGATAAACTTTTGAAATACCTTGATGAGATGAGTGAAAAAGGACTGATCAAACTAGAAAATG
>CBDBEK010000003.1:0-1666 GCA_965204345.1 Candidatus Nitrosopumilus sp. | reverse complement strand
CTCATGTGGATAGACCCCCACGTATTTCCATTGAAAAACAACTTACAGCAGACATAGAAAAATTCAGTCTCAAAGGTCCTCCTCCTGCAGATAAACCAGGAATTTTAATTATCGATTCAGGGATTCGGAATCATCCTCTTTTACAAGATGCTATAGCAGATAGGATTGTACTGCCTACAACACATGGTGAAATTAAGAAGGATAGAGATATTGATGATGTAGGTCATGGAACTCAAGTTGCAGGAATAGCTCTTTATGGTGATATTGATCAGTGTATAAAATCATCTACGTTTGACCCTCAATTGTGGCTTTATTCTGCAAAAGTGATGTACAAAAATCCTGATGGAGATGGTGCTATCTTTAATGAAAAGGATCTTTTAGAACACCAGTTTCAGGATGCAGTAGAAAAAACCATTGAAAAACATGACAACTGTAAAGTGATAAACATATCATTGGGAAATTCTGCCAGAAAAATGTATGAAGGCCAACGTCAATTTAGATTGGCCACCTTAATTGATGAATTATCATTTAAACATTCAGATATTTTATTCACAATATCTATTGGTAACAATACGGACGATGTCACAGATCATGAATCATATCCCAACTACCTAATGGAAAAGTCACCAAGAGTAAAAATTATTGATCCTGCTACATCAGTCCATGCTCTAACTACAGGTTCTATCTTCTTATTTAATTCAAAAAATTCATCATCTTTTGATTCTCCTTCTCCTTTTACGCGTGTAGGACCTGGCCTAAATGGAATGATAAAACCGGAATTAGTAGAGTATGGGGGAGGATATGACTCTGATTTGATCACAATAAATCCTAGATGGACTAGCGAGGGACGTTTATTTACATTAGACAAAGGCACAAGTTTTAGTTCTCCAAAAATTGCACATTACTTGGCAACACTAAAAGATGCTATTCCATCAGCATCAAGAAATTTAATCAAGGCATTGCTCTTATCATCTGCATCCATTCCAGAAGAAAGACCAGAACCATTAAACAAAATAAAACTATGTGGAAAAAACAAAGATGTACAAAATATTCTTAACATTTATGGTTATGGTAAACCTGCATTAGACAATGCACTTTATTCTCAATCCAATAGAGTTCTTTTAACACATGATGGAAAAATTCAAATTAACAAAGTGCATTTTTTTCCAATAAATTTACCTGATGAATTCTCAAATGAAAAAGGAAAAAAATCAATAGAAATCACTCTTGCATTTGATCCTCCTATTAATAGTAATAGAGCAGATTATTTGGGTGTAACAATGGAATTTCATGTCTTTAAAGATTCCCCAATAAAAAACATTCAAAAATCATATTCAGAAATAGAGATCCAAAAAGAAGACAAAGAAGACATAGTTCCTAAAGCAATTAAAAATAAAGAAATAAAATTGTTTCCAGGAGTTAATATTAGAAAAAAAGGGACTCATCAAAAAGCAGTTAAAGAATGGATAAAGCTACCTAAATTCAAAACATCTGAGCCACTGGTATTGGCTGTTGTCTGTCAAAAAAAATGGCATGAAGAAAAAGATTATAAGCAATCCTATGCCATTATTGCAACCTTCAAACATGAACAACAAATTGATTTGTACAATCTTATCAGATTACGAAATCAAGCCCGTATAAGAATTTGATAAAAATAATTCAATTT
>CBDBEK010000002.1:0-10621 GCA_965204345.1 Candidatus Nitrosopumilus sp. | reverse complement strand
TGCATTTTTCAAATTTTCTTCATTTAAAACAAAAATGTCTTTGCCCTCGCTTTGCAGCTTGCAAGTTGCTGCATCTATTTCCTTGCTGGTTAGTTCCTTGGAATTAATCACCGTATCTATGACTCTTGGTTTTGAGCATGCATCCTGCGGATATCTGCATTCGTGTGTTACTCCCTTAAGCTTGTCCTGTCTCCCTAATTCGTATACTAGTTCGGTTCCGCTAGGCACAAATGAGACGATTCGACTTACTGTCATGGTTTTGACTAGATGATATTTTACTTAAACGCCCTGTTTGCTGGCGATCAATTTTTGTCATTAGGCAAGTTAATAGGCATTTTTTAGGTACAAAAACCATGATTTCAGACTCTGAAAATATTCGTAGAGCCATCCTGTCTAGATGGCACGAATCTCTTTTAAGGCATGGCAATCTGTTCTCTTCTGATTTTGTGAGCGGTGCTAGTCCTCCGTCTGTATTTGTTGGATCATACAACTACCCCAAAGTCCTCGTTGGTCCTATGGTGCCCCCAATTCATGGGGATACTAGTCTGTTAGATAGCCCTGAGCGATGGACAGGAAAGTCTTTAGAAGACATTGTAAATTTTAGGCTCAATTTGGTCAGGGGCACACAAAAAATTCCAATAGGACAGACTGACGGGCGATACGTTGAAAATCTCCAAGAAGTTACAATGTCTTCAAGGCCTATTGATTCTGATCTAGTTTTTCAGAGTTCTGCTGCCCCTAGTGTTTCACTTGACGGTGAGAGTGCCCCTTTTGGTCCTATTGGCCAAATAAAATCTGCAAAATTCTCTGCAAATGCCCCTGTAAAATCTATAGAAAAAACATACTATGACAAGGATCTAAAAGCTCAAGATGCTGTTTTAAATTTATATAATTCCGGAGTAGAAATTTCAAAAATCCAAAAATGCTTCAGTATTGGAATGCTCGGATGCAAAAGGAAGCTTGTTCCTACTAAATGGAGTATTACTGCAACTGATGATATTATTTGCAAATCGCTTACCGAGGACGTGTTAAACTACGGCCTGATTGACTCGCACAGGGTCTTTTCGTATGAGCATTTGGGGAATATCTTTTGCGTGGTATTGTTTCCACACCGATGGGTCTATGAAATGATTGAGGCCTGGTATTCTAACGGTGTCTTGGGTTTTGGCTCTGACTGTGAGGATGCCCGCGGAATTGATCATCCTCCCGCTATTGCCGGTGCATATTTTGCTGCAAAACTAGGTGTTTTAGAATACCTTGTCAAAAATAAAGTTCAAGCAGGAGCTGTAATTTTACGAGAAATCCGTCCCGAGTATGCCATCCCTGTCGGTGTGTGGCAAGTGAGAGAGGGCGTCAGGGAGGCAATGAATAAAAAGCATCTCTTTGCTGATGATTTTGAGCACGCACTAACTTTGGCCTCAAATAAAACGAGCATCAGTAAATCTGAGTGGCTCATGCATGGAAATGTTGTCGAACTGACCAGACAGAAAGTTATTTCTGATTTTTTTTAAAATCTGCTGATTTAATTTTAAATATCATAATTTTGCATAAGTATTTTTTTGGGGGTTATTAGTAAAATAATGAACTATCTACCTTTCCTAACAATTCAAAAGATCATCAAACATTTCAGAAAAAGCTGCAGACAGAGGCAGTAAATACGCAGAAAAAAACTCTTAATCAATAATAAAGAACTTTGATAAACTCTGTAAGGAAAAATATGACAAGATAGGGGTGAGATCAATAGTAGAATATTAAAAAATAGAACTAGAGTGATTTACAAGTTGCTCCAAGAGTGGATCAACTGGAATCGTAAGAAGATATTTCCAAACGATATCTGACAGTCTTTTCATGTCTTAAAAAAATACCTCATATATCACAACATAAAGATCACAAAAGAGGTTGTGGAAAATTCTCTGGATTTTCCATACATGATCAAAGAGGAAAAACACTCACTCACAGAAGAGGAGCCGCAAGACATTGAATGTGAGCAACAGGAAAAACCATCTCAAAATTATAGCACAGTTATCAAGTGGATTAAGATTGATAGGACTTGACAAGTACATTCTAATAAATATCAAAAAGTAGATTTTTCAGAATGAAAATATTATTACATGGTATTTAGAAAAATTATCCATAAATTAGAGATTTCAATATGTAAGAATATCTCCTAAAATAAGAAATATCATTACACGGTATGATTTAGAAAAGAGAATAAATATTCAAAGATTAGCGTGAAAAATACCAAAATCTACGTATAAGCCTGAACAATTTCTATGTCTGATCTTTAGAATTTAGGATAGATTGATTGGATTATCTTTGCATCGGAGAAGGGTATATTATCGAGAAGAAAACCATCTCTGAATTAAATCAAAAATGTTTGAAGTTCAAAGATGGATAAAATATGCACTTGTCTAATCTTTTATTAGAGTTTTGTTGGTGGAAATAATGGTGACTCTGAGATAGAATTTGAGAAAGAAAATCTTCCAAAAGGTTGGATTAGAACAAAGGTAGAAAATATATGTTACAAACCTCAATATGGTTATACAACTAGTGCAAGTAAAACTGGAAAAATTAAATTTCTAAGAACAACTGATATTACATCAGGAAAAATTAATTGGAAGACTGTTCCTTTTTGCAAACAAACTCCCAATATGATCGAAAAATATCTTCTTGAAAAAAATGATATCGTCATCTCTCGTGCTGGTTCAATTGGATTTAGTTATTTATTAGACGAAGTTTCAAATACGGTTTTTGCGTCATATTTGATTAGATTTAGGCCTAAAGTTAATCCAAAATTTTTCTATTATTTTCTTCAGAGTCCTTTTTATTGGCAATCAATATATGAGAAAAAAGTTGGTATTGCAGTTTTTAATGTTAACGCTACAAAACTAAAATCCATTGTTTGTCCACTTCCTCCTCTGAACGAACAAAAACGCATCGTTACAAAAATCGAATCAATCTTCTCACAGATTGATGCGGCACAAAACAAGCTGGAGGCACTTGCATCTCAAATAAAGTCGTCTTCTGGCAGCCTGGAGATGCTAAAAAGCAGCGTGCTCAAGCAGGCCTTTGAGGGCAAGCTTGTTTCACAGGATCCAGCTGATGAGCCAGCAGAGATGCTTTTGAGGAGATTGCATAAGAATTCTAAGAAAGAGTTGATTTTTGAGAAAGAGAATCTTCCAAAAGGTTGGATTAGAACAGAAATAAATAATATGGCTACAATAGTACTTGGCCAATCTCCTCCTTCATCAACATATAATCGTGAACAAGATGGTCTTCCATTTTTTCAAGGTAAAACTGATTTTGGAGATCGTTATCCAACCGTAAGAGTATGGTGTAATGCACCAAAAAAACTTGCAGAAAAAGATGATATTTTAATTTCTGTTCGCGCGCCGGTTGGCTCTACAAACATAAGTACTGAAAAATGTTGTATTGGTAGAGGATTATCTATAATAAGATCTTTTGAGGGAATTAGTTCTCTGTATGTCTTTTATCAACTGCGTCATCTTGAGAATGATATTGCAACAAAAGGAAGAGGAGTCACATTCAAAGCTATTACTGGAAAACAACTCAGATCTATCATGCTTAATTTACCGCCACTCAAAGAACAAAAACGCATCGTAGCTAAAATTGAATCAATCTTTGACAGGATTGATGTAAAACAGATATTATATTTAATCAAACAAAAGATCACATCTGTGAATAAGACATTCGTTTTTAATGCAGTACGGTAGTGTTAATTTTAATGCAAAAAGAATCAAAGATTGTAGCAGGAATTAAAATTCAAAACACTGTAACTACAGCAGATCTCAAACAAAAAATAGATATTGCTTCTTTTAACAAATATCAATTTCTCAGCTCAAATATTGCCTTATATCGATGCGGGTATGTAAAAGATGATTTGATGGTTGGACGAGTTACTGTATTTGGAAATGGAAAACTTATTTCAGTTGGAACAAAGAATCCTGCACAGTCTAAAAAAGAATTAAACAAAGCAATAAAAATACTGGATAATCATAATCTTGCGAAGATCATTAAAATTACTCCCAAAGTGCAAAATATTGTAGCACGATTTGATTTAAAACAAAATTTGCCAATAGAAAAACTTGTAAGAATATTACCAAAAAGCATGTATGAACCGGAACAATTTCCGGGTTTGATATATAGAATTCAAGATAGTTGTGTAGCGCTTTTATTTGCATCAGGAAAAGGAGTCATTGCAGGGGCAAAAACAATTGCAGAAGTAAACTCTGCATTCTTTGAGATCAAGGCAAGATGTATTTAGTAAGAAGATCTTGATTATACCAATTCATGTTAAATATGGTAATATCAAAATTATTCTATGAGACCAGAAGATGAATCTCGTCAAGAGATTGACAAAATGTTAATTGATTCAGGATGGATAGTACAAGATTATGATAATAGAAATCTAAATGCAGGGTTGGGTGTAGCAGTTAGAGAATACCCACTAAGCAAAGATAGTGCAGACTATGCTCTGTTCATTAATGCCAAACCTGTGGGTGTAGTTGAGGCCAAAAGAAAGGGACATACACTTAGTGGAGTTGCAGAACAATCAGACAAATATCTTGATGGATTATGTGAAAAATTTACAAATATTCCAATTAGACCACCATTTTCATATGAGACGACAGGAATTGAGACTAAATTTGCAGATCGTCGTGATCCCAATTTCCGTTCTAGAGATGTATTTTCATTTCATCGCCCAGAATTATTACAAGAATGGCTTAGAGGGGAGAAAACATTGCGTTCAAGATTAAAAGATATTCCAAAACTAGACTATGAAAAACTTTGGGAGTGTCAAACAGAAGCAATTACAAATTTAGAGGATTCTTTTTCGCAGAATAAACCACGTGCATTAATTCAAATGGCAACAGGTTCGGGCAAAACCTTTACAGCTGTAACATCCATTTATCGACTGATAAAATTTGCTAAAGCCAAAAAAATTTTATTTCTAGTAGACAGAGCAAATTTAGGAAGACAGGCATTACGCGAATTTCAACAATATCAAACCCCTGATGATGGAAGGAAATTTACTGATTTGTATAATGTCCAACTATTACAATCAAATACAATTGATCCCGTTCCCAAAGTTGTGATCTCCACCATACAGAGAATGTTTTCTGTTCTAAAGGGAGAGGAAGTCTATGAGGAAGAAAATGATGAATTTTCAATATTTGAGAGAAACACAGATGAAACTCCTATAAATGTAAAATATAATGAAAACATTCCGATTGGAGAATTTGACTTTATTGTAATTGACGAATGTCATCGCTCCATATACAATAAATGGAAACAAGTATTGGATTATTTTGATTCTTTTTTGGTAGGATTAACTGCAACTCCATCAAATGATACAGTAGGATTTTTCAATAATAATCAAGTAATGCGATACACGCATGAACGTGCTGTAGTAGATGGAGTAAATGTTGGATATCATGTATATAGAATCAAGACCAAAACTAGCGAGCAAGGTGGTTTATTGCCTGCAGGTCAATATGTTGAAAAACGTGACAGATTTACACGCAATCTAGAACAAAAACAGTTAGATGATGATGTAATATACACGAAAAATGATCTGGACAGAAGTGTTGTTGTCAAAGATCAAATTCGAAAAGTGATAAGAACCTTCAAAGAAAAACTGAATGAGATTTTTCCAAATAGAGTTGATGTTCCCAAAACTTTGATTTTTGCTAAAGATGATTCCCATGCAGAAGATATTACTGAAATTGTTCGAGAAGAATTTGGAGTGGGGAATAATTTTTGTAAAAAAATCACATATCGTACGATGGAAAAACCAGAAGAATTAATTTCCAGTTTCAGAAATTCATCAATGCCACGAATTGCAGTTACTGTAGATATGATTGCAACTGGGACAGATATCAAGGCATTAGAATGCATTATTTTCATGCGAGATGTTAAAACAAAAAATTACTTTGATCAAATGAAAGGACGTGGTACTAGAACTATTGCATCTGATGACCTGATTGCAGTAACACCAGATGCCAAAGCCAAAACACATTTTGTCATAGTTGATGCAGTTGGTGTTTGTGAACATACTATGAGTGATACCCATTCTTTATCTAAAAAACCAAAAATATCCTTTAAAGAATTATTGAACAAGGCAATAGACAAAAATGCACAAACAGATGATATCGAGAGTTTGATTTATCGTTTATCTAGGTTAAATAGAAAGATAAGTCAGGAAGATAAAGATGAGATTGCCAGTGTAAATAATGGAAAAACTTTGATAGATATTGAAAGAACACTACTTGATGGAATCGATTCTGATAAGAAAATAGAAAATACAAAAAAACAATTTGATACAGATACACCAACTAATGAACAAATCAAAACAGTTGAAAAACAAATGATTGATAATGCATGCAAAGTCTTTGATTCTACAACATTACGCAAAACTATTCTTGATATAAAAAGTAAACATGAGCAAATTATAGATGGTAAATCAATCGATGAATTATTCGAAGCTGGATTTGTTGACAAGGTAAAAGAGATAGATCAAACAACAGTTCAGAATTGGACTGAATTTATAGACAAAAACAGAGACAAGATTACTGCTCTTGATATAATCTATTCAAAACCATACAGACTGAGAGAAATTACATATGAAGACATAAAGAATCTTGCGCGTATCATAGAAAAACCACCATACAATCTCACACATGAAAAGCTTTGGAATGCTTATCAAAGACTAGACAAATCAAAGGTAAAGAAAAATCCAGCAAAAATGCTTACAGATTTGATATCCATCGTAAGATATTCATCAGGTAACGAAGATGTGTTAATGCCTTTCTCAGATATACTTGATACAAAGTTTGAAAAATGGCTTGAATCTCAAGAATCATCAGGACGGCAATTTACTCCAGAACAAAAAGAATGGCTGGTTATGATCAAAAATGCAATTGCCAGCTCTGTATCAATTGACATAGACATGCTAAATGATGTTCCATTTAATCAAAGGGGAGGAATAGTAAAGTTCAATGAGGTATTTGGAGATGGTTATGAAACAATTTTAGAAGAATTGCATAGTGTTTTACTTAACCAATAATCCAATCAAAATTTTATATGATGATTCAAAATACTAGATATATAAATCGAGATTTTTTATCAAAAATGAGAAATATTCTCAATTACCCAACTGTACAAAATGCTGTTTCTTGATTCTTTCGATTTTATCTCTAATTAAACCACGAATATTCATTAATTATAACTGATACAGCATGCTTCGGTATCTATCAAATTGGGCTTTCATGATGAATTCAAATATAAAATATACACAAATTTCTTTTGCATTATACAAAATTAATTATTTGGGATAATGACAATCTGTTTATTATACTTTTTCAAGACTGCCAACTAGTTCACTGATTGAATCAAGTGCATGTTCTAGATCATTTTTAATTTCTCTTGCAATATCTTCAGGAGTAGGTAAATTTTCAGTATTTTCCAAAGATTCATCTTTTAACCAGAAAATATCCAGTGATGTTTTATCTCTGTTTATCAAATCCTCATATGAATATGCATGAAACTGATCAGTTTCTTTTCTTTTTAGAATATTTTTTGGGTTATAACATTTTACAAAATTATCCAGATGTTCTCGACTAATCGAGTTCTCTTTTAATGTAAAGTGTTGGTTTGTTCTAAAATCATAAATCCATAGCTTTTTGGTCCATGCATTACCATCTGTTCTTGCTGGTTTTTTGTCAAAGAATAATACATTTGCTTTAACGCCTCCAGCATAAAATATCCCTGTCGGTAGTCTTAACAAGGTGTGGCAATCAAACTGTTCCAATAGTTTTTTTCTTACTGTTTCCCCTGCTCCTCCTTCAAACAGAACGTTATCAGGAACTACAATAGCACACCTCCCATTTACTTTAAGAATCGTTTTGACATGTTGGAGAAAGTTTAATTGTTTGTTTGATGTACTTGTCCAAAAATCATCTCGTTCATAGGACAATGTTTTACGTTCCGTTTTTCCTTGCTCAGAGAAAATTATAGTACTTGATTTTTTACCAAATGGTGGATTGGTCATCACTATGTCAAATCTATCACCAGGATCTGAGATAAGTGAGTCTCCTCCAACAATCTGACTTTCTGTAGATCCAATTCCATGAAGATACATACTCATCGCACATAACCTTACCACTTCAGTTACAATATCCCAACCCTTGAAAGTCTTATTTTTGAGGAATTTTTTTTCATCAGGATCTAAATTAAAATTATTTATCAGATATTTGTGAGTTGACAGAAAAAAACCTCCAGTACCACATGCTGGATCTCCAATCGTTTCTTTTAGTTTTGGTTGTATGACATCTACAATCGCATCAATCAATGCACGCGGTGTAAAGTATTGGCCTGCACCACTCTTGACATCTTCTGCATTTTTTTCTAGCAACCCTTCATAGATTTCGCCTTTGACATCAATATCCATCCCACTCCAAAGAATTTTATCCTTGATTTTTGAATCTCCGTCTATCATTTTGATCAATCTTTCTAGCTTGGCAGGATCTTGAATCTTATTTTGAGATTTTCTAAATATTACACCTAAAAGTCCTGATTCTTTAGCCAAATTCTGTAGGATATGTCTGTATTGATTCTCTAGGTCATTCCCAGTTTTTGAAATCAACGTACTCCAGTCATATTTTTTTGGTATGATTGATTTTTTCTTGTATGGTGGCTTTGTTTGCTCATCGGCCATTTTTAGGAATAATAGATTTGTCAGCTGTTGTACATAATCACCGTATGATACCCCATCATCTCTTAGGATGTTGCAAAAGTTCCAGAGTTTTTGTACTATAACTGGTGCTTCATTTGACAATTTTCTTCCTCTTTGATGGTTTTTGATTTTGTATTAATTGTTCTTTTTCTTGTTTTATCCTTTGCAATAACATTTCTGCTGGTTCATCAGTTGGATCCTGTGTAACAAGCTTGCCCTCAAAGGCCTGCTTGAGAACGCTATTTTTTAGAATATCAAGTCGTTCTAATGTTGAATCTACATACTTTTCTATTACATCAATCCTGTCAAAGATTGATTCAATTTTAGCTACGATGCGTTTTTGTTCTTTGAGTGGCGGTAAATTAAGCATGATAGATCTGAGTTGTTTTCCAGTAATAGCTTTGAATGTGACTCCTCTTCCTTTTGTTGCAATATCATTCTCAAGATGACGCAGTTGATAAAAGACATACAGAGAACTAATTCCCTCAAAAGATCTTATTATAGATAATCCTCTACCAATACAACATTTTTCAGTACTTATGTTTGTAGAGCCAACCGGCGCGCGAACAGAAATTAAAATATCATCTTTTTCTGCAAGTTTTTTTGGTGCATTACACCATACTCTTACGGTTGGATAACGATCTCCAAAATCAGTTTTACCTTGAAAAAATGGAAGACCATCTTGTTCACGATTATATGTTGATGAAGGAGGAGATTGGCCAAGTACTATTGTAGCCATATTATTTATTTCTGTTCTAATCCAACCTTTTGGAAGATTCTCTTTCTCAAAAATCAACTCTTTCTTAGAATTCTTATGCAATCTCCTCAAAAGCATCTCTGCTGGCTCATCAGCTGGATCCTGTGAAACAAGCTTGCCCTCAAAGGCCTGCTTGAGCACGCTGCTTTTTAGCATCTCCAGGCTGCCAGAAGACGACTTTATTTGAGATGCAAGTGCCTCCAGCTTGTTTTGTGCCGCATCAATCTGTGAGAAGATTGATTCGATTTTTGTAACGATGCGTTTTTGTTCGTTGAAAGGTGGAATAGGAATTATTGATTTTTCTAGATATTGATAATGCCTGTGGTAACCCTTATCCGGTAAAATTATAGATTGTATAAAATAGTAAATTAATTTAGAATTTAGTACAGAATTTATTTTTAAAACTTTAATCCCGTCAGCTCCTGCAACAAATCTATAGTTAACGAATTTAATATTCTTGGTATGATCTCCAAAAATAATTACTGGCAACCTACAATTCACTATGTTATTTTCATCATTTGTGTATCCACCTACAAATGATTTACCTTGATCAATAACAGGAATTTTTCCAATATTTTGATATTCTTTTTTCTTTATTTTTTTCCCAGTTATTGGAATTTTTTTAACAATTTTTTTAAAATCAATATATTTCCAACCCTCTGGAAGATTCTCTTTCTCAAAGATCAACATACCAATTCTTTATTTCTTTAATTTAAATTAGTCAAGTAACAGTTAAAGTGAAAAATAGAATTTTATAAATCATGGTAAATAAATGAATCCTCTGTAATTGTTGAAAATCTTTGGAATTATTACACTATTCAAAGTAGATCATTATTGTTACAGGAACGTATTTTGATCTTTCTTCAGATATTGGAGTTAATGGTTTTATCTAGTTTATTAGCCATTTAGATCTCTATTTTATACATGACTTTTTTGAATTCCCTAAAGAGATCTTCTAGGGTAGGGGTTAGATATACATGATCAAGACCATTTTTGTGACCCATTAGCTTTTCTGCAATGTTATAGTTTACTGAATTGTCCAGTTTTAAGACAGTATTGTATCGCTTTCTAAAACCATGATCTGCTTGGACGTCAAAACGATTTTTTGA
>CBDBEK010000001.1:0-1329 GCA_965204345.1 Candidatus Nitrosopumilus sp. | reverse complement strand
CTTTCAGGCTTTACAAGCACAAACAAAGCAGAGTTCTACCAATACCGATGGTAGCTATTCGGGATTCAAAATTTTAGATAGTTTGAGGATATTGGGCGATGGCTCTTTTACATACTCGTTTGAAATTCCTGACAATCCTTTAAGACTGGGCAATTACAAGATTGATGTTTCCAAGGATATTGGAACTGCCTCCCTTCTTATTCACGTCGTAGATGATCCTGAAAGTTTTGTCGTTTCATCTGATCGTTTAACTATTGAAACTGATGCGCCTGTCTATGAACTTGGAGAATCTATGTCTCTTAGCGGTTTTGTTAAAAATCTCCTAACTAGTTCAAGCTATACTACCGGTTCTGTAGTTGATATCTCTGTTACTGATGAAAACGGGGATCCTATTGAAATTATTAGTAAATATGAACGCCGAACCCCATCATCATCTAACGAATTCTCAACATCTTATTATTTTACTGCAATTCCTGATACCTCTGGCAAATATTCAACCCAAATTGATATTGTTTCAAATGTTTTCAAAGTTGGAACTTATGTTGTAACTGCACAATATGCCACAGATGTTGCAACTACTACTTTTTCTGTTGTTGATCCATTGGATTTGTATAATAACAGATTGAGTGTTTCTATTGACAAAGATGTCTATGGATTGGGAGAAGTTGTTCATTTGGATGGAATTGTTCCTTTGCTAGCTGATCCATCTGTAGTCATCTCTGTCACCCGACCTGATGGAACTAGAGCCGACTATGGCACTATACCTGAAAACCAGAGATTCTCTTTTAACTGGGCCGTTCCCGCATACGAAAAACCCCCAATTTTAAAAGATGATGATGGTCGTAATGTTAGAATTTCCAATTATGGCGTTTACAAAATTACGGTAGCAATAGTATCTCAAAGTACGAATCTTTTCTTTAAAGTTTCTGAGGATCCTGTCAATGATTCCTTATCCACTGATCCCCTGTTTGTCAGCACTGAAAAATCATTGTACAAGGCTGGTGAAAGATTGAAAGTTCTTGGAAATGTCATTCAACGTAATTCAGGTAGCGGAGGATTTATTGCCACAGAACGAGTGCAGCTACAAGTTATAGATGGGACATTCCCATTTGAGAGAATCCACGAGGCAAATGTTTATCCCACTCCGGGGGGAGAATTTTCAAGTCTGTTTGAATTGCCCCGTAACGTAATTAATGAAGGCGAATACACAGTTCGTGCAAATTATTATGGGGCTCAAACTGAAACGAGATTTAGTGTAGCCAATGATTTTGTTGCTGGGGAAGACGCTGATTTGTCATTATTGTTGAATCTTGACAAACCTCAATACCA